>NZ_QMFZ01000029.1:0-113184 GCF_003294055.1 Burkholderia reimsis | reverse complement strand
CGCCCGTCCCGCGCATCCTGCGCCAGCCCGAGCGGCGGCTTTTCCCGAGCCCACCGCGATGCCCTTACCTCTTTTCGCCCTCGCCGTCGCCGCATTTGGAATCGGTACCACCGAATTCGTGATCATGGGGCTGCTGCCCAACGTCGCGCGCGATCTCGGCGTGTCGATCCCGGCCGCCGGGATGCTCGTGTCGGGTTACGCGCTCGGCGTGACGATCGGTGCGCCGATCCTCGCGATCGTCACCGCGAAGATGCCGCGCAAGCGCGCGCTGATGGGCCTGATCGGATTGTTCATCGCGGGCAACCTGTTCTGCGCGATCGCACCGGGCTACGCGGTGCTGATGGCTGCGCGCGTCGTCACCGCGTTCTGCCACGGCGCGTTCTTCGGGATCGGCTCGGTGGTCGCGAGCAACCTCGTCGCACCGAACCGCCGCGCACAGGCGATCGCCCTGATGTTCACCGGCCTCACGCTCGCGAACGTGCTCGGCGTGCCGCTCGGCACCGCGCTCGGCCAGGCATTCGGCTGGCGCGCGACGTTCTGGGCCGTCACCGGCATCGGCATCGCCGCAGCCGCCGCGCTCGCCGTCTGCCTGCCAAGGAATCTCGCGATGCCCGACACCAGCATCACGCGCGAATTCAGCGTGCTGAAGCATCCGCAGGTGCTGATGGTGCTCGGCATCAGCGTGCTCGCGTCGGCAAGCCTGTTCAGCGTGTTCACCTACATCACGCCGATCCTCGAGGACGTGACGGGCTTCTCCCCGCGCCAGGTCACCTACGTGCTGCTGCTGTTCGGCCTCGGGCTGACGGTGGGCGGCACGCTCGGCGGCAAGCTCGCCGACTGGCGCCGGATGCCGTCGCTGATCGCGACGCTCGCGCTGATCGGCGTGGTCCTCGCGCTGTTCGCGGGCACGATGCACCTGCCGTTCGCCGCGCTCGCGACGATCTTCGTGTGGGGCATCCTCGCGTTCGCGATCGTGCCGCCGCTGCAGATCCTGATCGTCGACCGCGCAAGCGATGCGCCGAACCTCGCATCGACGCTGAACCAGGGCGCGTTCAACCTCGGCAACGCGACGGGCGCGTGGCTCGGCGGGATGGCGATCGGCTCCGGCGTGTCGCTCGTGAGCCTGCCGTGGGTCGGCGTCGCGATGGCCGTCGCCGCGCTGGCGCTCACGCTGTGGTCGGCGTCGCTCGAACGCCGCCCGGTGACCGTGCCGACCGAATACGTGTAACGCCCGCGCGCATTCGTTGCGCGCGCAACGCCAGCAACACCATCCGAACCTGATGGCCTTCATGGACCTTTCAAGGTCCGCGGTGTAGCATCCCGGCCGATGAAAGCCATTCTTAATCGCGATTTCCTCGCGCTGATCCTGAGTGTCGCGGTCGTCGGCCTCGGCACCGGCGCCACGCTGCCGCTCACCGCACTCGCACTGACCGAGGCCGGGCACGGCACCAACGTCGTCGGCATGCTGACCGCCGCGCAGGCCCTCGGCGGCCTCGCGATCGTCCCGTTCGTCACCGCGCTCGCACGCCACATCGGCTCGCGCCGCGCGATCGTCGTATCGGTCGTGCTGCTCGCGGCAGCCACGGCGCTGATGCAGTTCACGTCGAACCTGATCCTGTGGGGCGCGCTGCGCGTGCTGTGCGGCGCCGCGCTGATGCTGCTGTTCACGATCGGCGAGGCGTGGGTCAACCAGCTCGCCGACGATTCGACGCGCGGCCGCGTCGTCGCGATCTACGCAACCAATTTCACGCTGTTCCAGATGGCGGGCCCCGTGCTCGTGAGCCAGATCGCCGGTGCGACGAGCATCCGCTTCGCGCTGTGCGGCGCGCTGTTCCTGCTCGCGCTGCCGACGCTCGCGACGATCCGGCGCGCGCCGCTCGCCGGCGACGACGCGCATCACGAAGCGCACGGCCGCTGGCTCGACGTGCTGCCGCGCATGCCCGCGCTGATCATCGGCACCGGGTTCTTCGCCCTGTTCGATACGCTCGCGCTGTCGCTGCTGCCGCTCTACGCGATGGATCACGGCGTCGCGAGCGCCACGGCCGTGCTGCTCGCGTCGATCATGCTGTTCGGCGATACCGCGATGCAGTTCCCGATCGGCTGGCTCGCGGACAAGCTCGGCCGCGAACGCGTGCACCTCGGTGCGGGCTGGATCGTGCTGGCCGGCCTGCCGCTGCTGCCGCTCGTCATCGCGAACCCGTGGCTGTGCTGGCCGCTGCTGTTCGTGCTCGGCGCGGCGGCCGGCAGCATCTACACGCTGTCGCTCGTCGCGTGCGGCGAACGCTTCCGCGGCGCGGCGCTCGTCACCGCGAGTTCGCTCGTGTCGGCGTCGTGGAGCGCCGCGAGCTTCGGCGGCCCGCTGGTCGCCGGCGCGTTGATGGAGCAACTGGGCAGCAACGCGCTGGTCGGCGTGCTGGTCGTCTGTGTCGCCGCGTTCGTCGCGGCCTCGCTGTGGGAGCGCCGCGCCGCGTTGCAGCGCGCGGTCTGATATCGGCGCTGTCGATGTCGATGTCGCTGTCGCTGTCGCTGTCGCTGTCGCTGTCGCTGTCGATGTCGATGTCGCAAACGCAGACGCAGACGCAGACTCAAACATTAACGCTCATACTCGGCGCCCCACACGGACGCACACGCGCCGCCCCCGGCCTGCCAAACGAAAACGGCCCGCGCAATGCGGGCCGCCCTGTCCTTCCGGACGACGCGTGATCTACACGTGACCTACGCGTAACGTTTCGCGCTGCGATCCGTCACGCGCTGCGCGCCGGCAAAATCTTGCCCGCACACGTGCCGAAGCCGACGCGATAGCCGTCGCCCTGGCACCAGCCGGCGAGCGTCAGCTCGTCGCCGTCCTCGATGAAGGTGCGGCTGCCGCCGCCGTTCAGCGCGACCGGCTCCTTGCCGTTCCACGTCAGTTCGAGCAGGCTGCCGAACGAATCCTTCGTCGGCCCGCTGATCGTACCCGAACCCATCAGGTCGCCCACGCGCGTGTTGCAGCCGGCCACCGTGTGATGCGCGAGCTGCTGCGCCATCGTCCAGTACATGTGCTTGAAATTCGTGCGGCAGATCGACGTCGCCTGCGCCGCCCCTTCCGCGCGCAGCGTCACTTCGAGCGCGATATCGAACGCGTGCTTGCCCGCATGGCGCAGATACGCGAGCGGCTGCGGCGACTGCTCGGGCTGCGCGACGCGGAACGGTTCGAGCGCGTCGAGCGTGACGATCCACGGCGAGATCGTCGTCGCGAAGCCCTTCGAGTTGAACGGGCCGAGCGGCACGTATTCCCACTGCTGGATGTCGCGCGCGCTCCAGTCGTTCAGCAGCACCATCCCGAAGATGTGCGCTTCCGCGTCCTCGCACGCGATCGGCTCGCCGAGCGCGTTGCCCTTGCCGACGATGAAACCCGTCTCCAGTTCGATGTCGAGCTTGCGGCACGCGCCGAACACCGGGCGCTCCTGGTCGGGCAGCTTCAGCTGCCCGTTCGGCCGCCGCACCGGCGTGCCACTGACGACCACCGACGATGCGCGGCCGTTGTAGCCGATCGGCATCTCCGACCAGTTCGGCAGCAGCGCGTTCTTCGGATCGCGGAACATCGAGCCGACGTTGGTCGCATGCTCCTTCGACGAATAGAAATCGGTGTAGCCGGGGATGTCGACCGGCAGATGCAGCGTCGCGTCGCGCTGCGCGACGAGCACCTGCGCGCGCAGCGCTGCGTCGTCGCGCAGTGTCGCGTTGTCGTTCGAGAACAGCGCCGACAGTTGCACACGCACGCTGCGCCACGCGTCGCGGCCGAGCGCGATGAACGCGTTGAGCGTCGGCGCGGCGAACGCATCGGCATCGGTCGGCAGCGTCACGAGGCCCGCACGCACGAGCGCCGCAAGATCGACGACCTGGTCGCCGAGCGCGACGCCCGCGCGGCGCGCCGGTTGCTTCGCATCGCTGAAGATCCCGAACGGCAGGTTCTGGATCGGGAAATCGCAGGCGGGATCGTTCGCCGTCTCGACCCAGCTCCTGCGGGCCGGGTCGAGCGTCGCGCGCCAGTCTTGGGTATCGCTCATCGTTGCTCCGGGTTGAAGTGTTTCCTGATGCCTTGCCAGCATTCGAAGTAGTCGGCCTGCAGCTGCGCGGTGTCGAGCGCGTAGCGCGTCGGCCGGATCAGCGTGCGGGTTTCGAACATGAACGCCATCGTCGCGTCGACCTTGTGCGGCTTGCTCGTATCGCTCGCGGACGCCTTCTCGAACGTGTCCGCGTCGGGCCCGTGGCCCGACATGCAGTTGTGCAGGCTCGCGCCGCCCGGCACGAAGCCTTCGGCCTTCGCGTCGTACGCGCCGTGCACGAGCCCCATGAACTCGCTCGCGACGTTGCGGTGGAACCAGGGCGGGCGGAACGTATCCTCGGCCGCGAGCCAGCGCGGCGGGAAGATCACGAAGTCGATCGTGTCGACGCCCGGCGTGTCGCTCTGCGACTGCAGCACCAGGAAGATCGACGGATCGGGATGGTCGTAGCTGATCGAGCCGATCGTGTTGAACAGGCGCAGGTCGTATTTGTACGGCGCGTAGTTGCCGTGCCATGCAACGACGTCGAGCGGCGAATGGCCGATGTCCGCGCGCCACAACCGGCCGTTCAGCTTCGCGATCAGCTCGAACGCGCCTTCGCGGTCTTCGTAAGCGGCCTGCGGCGTCAGGAAGTCGCGCGGGTTCGCGAGACCGTTCGAGCCGATCGGGCCGAGGTCCGGCAAACGCAGCAGCGCGCCGAAGTTTTCGCAGATGTAGCCGCGCGCATCGCCGTCCGGCAGCGCGACGGAGAAACGCACGCCGCGCGGGATCACCGCGATCTCGAACGGCTCGACGTCAAGCCGGCCGAATTCCGTCGCGATGAACAGGCGCCCCTGCTGCGGCACGATCAGCAGTTCGCCGTCGGCGCTGTAGAAAAAGCGGTCCTGCATCGAGCGGTTCGCCGCGTACAGGTGGATCGCGCAACCGTTCATCGCGGCGGCCGACCCGTTGCCGGCCATCGTCACCAGCCCTTCGACGAAATCGGTCGGCTCGACCGGCATCGGCAGCGGGTCCCAGCGCAGCTGGTTCGGCGGCGTCGGCGGCACGTCGGCCGAATCGCCGAATTCCGACACGAGCCGCTGCGGGCCCGCGTACGGCTCGAACGGCCGATGCACGGCCGCCGGGCGGATGCGGTACAGCCACGAGCGGCGGTTGTGGCCACGCGGCGCGGTAAACGCGGTGCCCGACAGTTGCTCCGCGTACAGCCCGTACGGCGCGCGCTGCGGCGAGTTGCGGCCGTGCGGCAGCGCGCCGGGCAGTGCCTCGGTCGCGAATTCGTTCGCGAAACCGCTCAGGTAGCCGGCATTTGCCGGTTTCGACAGGTCAAGCGTCATCGTTTCCTTTCTCCCTCAATTCGTGGCGGCGGTCGGCGCCTGCACGCCGTTGCGCCGCGTTACGCCCGCAAGCCCGAGGACGAACAGCGCCGAGCACAGCACGGGCACCGCGGCCGCGTGGAACAGCGCGCCGTTCGACCAGTTGAGCGCAATCAGTTGCCCGCCGACGAGCGGCCCGAGCACCGAGCCGATCCGGCCGATGCCGAGGCTCCAGCCGATGCCCGTCGAGCGCAGCGACGTCGGGTAATACTGGCCCGCGAGCGCGTTCACGGCCGGCTGCCCGCCGACCACGCAGAACCCGCCCGCGAACACGACCACCAGCAGCCACGGCAGCGCATGCGCGACCGAGCCGATCAGCCCGACCGACACCGCGGCGCACGCAAAGCAGGCGAACAGCACGCGCACGAAGCCGTAGCGTTCGATGAACCAGCCGAGCGACAGCGTGCCGATCACGCCGCCCGTCTGCAGCACCGTGCCGACGATCACGGCCGTACCCGGCGAATAACCGGCATCGCGCATCACCGTCGGCAGCCAGTTCGACAGGAAATACAGGTCGATCAGGTTCATGAAGCTGATCGCCCACAGCAGCAGCGTGACCGGCAGGCGGCCATGGCTGAACAGCTCGGCGACCGGCGCGCCGGTTGCGGCCCGCTCGCGCACGACGAGCCGCGTGTTCGCATCGATGCCGGCCTGCGGCGCGAAACCCGCGAGCCAGTCGCGCGCCTGCGCGACGCGCCCTTTCAGCACCAGGAACTGCAGCGATTCGGGCAGCCGCGCGACCATCGCAATCGTGAGCACGAGCGGCACCGCGCCGCCGACGAAGAACACCGAGCGCCAGCCGAGCGCCGGAATCAGCGCGGCGCTGATGAAGCCGCCGAGCGCCGCGCCGAGCGTGAAGCCGCACGATACGATCATCATCCGCTTCACACGGTGCGCGGCCGGGCTGAACTCGCCGACCAGCGCCATCGCGTTCGGCATGATGCAGCCGAGGCCGAGGCCCGTGACGAAGCGCAGCGCCATCAGCACCGGGATCGAACCCGCGAACGGCGTCGCGAGCATCGTCACCGCGAAGAACAGCGTCGAGCCGATCAGCACCGGGCGCCGCCCGATCCGGTCGGCCAGCACCGACAGCCCGAGCGCGCCGAGCAGCATCCCGAACAGGCTCGCGCTGAACACCGGCCCGAGCGCCTGCTTCGGCACGCCCCATTCGGCAATCACGCTCGGGGCGACGTAGCCCATCGCCTGCGCATCGAACCCGTCGATCACGAGGCACAGCCCGCCCAGCACGAGCAGCATCCAGTGAAAGCCCGGGCGATGGGTCTCGTCGATCACGTGCTCGACTTCGAGCACGCGCGCGTCGGCCGGCGCCGCGCTCATTGCGCGACCTCGGCGGCCGGATGCACGGGCGGCGTCACGCCCTGGCGCGCGAGCGCCATCGCTTCGCGCAGCACGTCGGCGTCGCCGATCTGGTTCGCGAGCAGCAGGATCAGCTTCGCGTTGACGAGCTGGCTGTCGGCGTCGGACAGGTCGCGATGCATGTCGATCAGCGCTTCGTAGAACGCGTCCGGGTCAGCCAGGCGCGGGCGGGTGTCGAGTAAGGGCATGACGGAGTCTCCGGTGTCTTTATCGTATTCAGCGTGCGCAGGTCGCGCGCGCCAGTGCGTCGGCAAGCGCCTGGCGCTCGAGCGTGCGCATGCGGGCGCAGACATGCTGGTCGGGGCGCAGCAGGTAGAACGTGCCGGGCTTCGCGTCGTAGCGTTGCGCGGCGAAACCGTCGACGTCCTCCACGACGTCGACACCCGCGACCGGCTGCGCGTGCCCGGCCGGCACCACGAGCACGGGCCGCACCGGCAGCGCGAGGCCGTCGAGCGCCTGCGCGAGCGCGCCCGCATCGCCCGGCAGCCCGAACAGCACGCCGGTGAAGCCGCTGCCCAGATGCCGCAGCAGCCAGCCCGGCGCGCCCTGCGCACGCACCGGCGCATCGGCTGCCGCCGCGCCCGGGCGCATCGCACCCGCGAATGCGTCGCCATTGCGGTCCGGCGTGTTCAGCGGCGAATCGGCCAGCACCGCCGGCACCGACAGGCGGCCGCTGTTCACGAGCTTGCGCGCGAACTCGCAGTCGCGCGCGAGCTTCAGCGTCGCGTCGCGGAATACGCGCGACACCGGGCTTTTCGGCGTGATGAAGTCCGTCGAGCGCGTCGAGTTGCGGATGTTCTCGTCGGCCGCGAACTCGCGCTCGCTCGCATACGTATCGAGCAGGCGGTCGGCCGAACGGCCGTCGAGCACGAGCTTCAGCTTCCAGGCGAGGTTGTCGGCGTCCTGCACGCCGCTGTTCGCGCCGCGCGCGCCGAACGGCGACACGCCGTGCGCGGAGTCGCCCGCGAACAGCACGCGGCCGTGACGGAACGTATCCATCCGCTGGCAGCGGAACGTATAGACGCTCACCCATTCGAGCTCGAACTCGACGTCCGGCCCGAGCAGCGCGCGCACGCGCGGGATCACGCGCTCCGGCTGCTTCTCGGCGACCGGATCGGCATCCCAGCCGAGCTGGAAGTCGATGCGCCACACGTTGTCGGGCTGGCGATGCAGCAGCACCGACTGATTGGGGTGGAACGACGGGTCGAACCAGAACCAGCGCTCGGTCGGAAACTCCGCCTTCATCTTCACGTCGGCGATCAGGAAGCGGTCCTTGAACGTGCGGCCGTGGCTTTCGAGGCCCATCATCGTGCGCATCGGGCTGCGCGAGCCGTCCGCCGCGATCACGTACTGCGCGCGCAGCGTCGCGAGGCCTTCCGGCGTCTCGATCGTCAGCACCGCGTGTTCGGCCGCCTGCTCGATGCCCGTCACCTTGTGCTTCCAGCGGATATCGATGTTCGGCAGCTCGAACGCACGATCGGCCAGATAACCTTCGACGTAGTACTGCTGCAGGTTGATGAACGCGGGGCGCGCATGCCCTTCCTCGGGCAGCAGGTCGAATGCGTACAGCTGCTCGTCCTGCAGGAACACCTTGCCGACGTGCCAGCTGACGCCCTTGTCGACGAAGCGCTCGCCGCAGCCGAGCCGGTCGAAGATCTCGAGCGTGCGCTTCGCGAAGCAGATCGCGCGCGAGCCGGTGGACAGCGTGTCGTCGTCGTCGAGCAGCACGACGGGCACGCCCTGCTGCGCGAGGTCGATCGCCGCCGCGAGGCCCACCGGGCCCGCGCCGACGACGATCACCGGGTGAACGGTTGCGTCCTGCGCACGCGGACGGTATTCGAACTTCAGCGTCTGGTAATCGATGCTCATGGTCGCCGTCCGCCCCTCAACCCTGCCGGGCGCGCGCCGGCTCGCCCGTCATCCCGCCCGTCGCCTGCCGGCGCGCCGCGCCGCCGTCCCGCGTGCCATTCCTGTCAACCGCCACGTCTCGCTCCTTGCTTCCTGTTGATTCGCGAACGGCGCCGTTTCGCGGCGCCCGCCTGCCGCATTTCTTGATCGGCGACAAATTCTGGATTTACGAATAGTAAAACCAATTACGAATAGTGAAATCAACGTAAACCCTAGGCGGAGGCTCGAAGACGGGATAACCATATAAGTGAAACGCCGAGCCGAGCTTGGCCGGCACTGCTAATATCAAGCTACGAGGCGGCCCGTTCGGCCGCCGTTTTTCCTTTTCACGCCGATGATTCCGCCCACCATTCCCGAGCTGGTCGCCCGTGCCGGGCAACTGCCGTATCTGCGGGATCACCTCGCGCTCGCCGATGGCGGCACCGCAAGCGCGAACCTGCCCGAGCGCACGCTCGGCAGCGCCTATGAACCGATCTACGACGTGACGATGCCGGGCGCGCCGCAATCGACGTCGTTCGCCGACGCCATCGAGCGCTATGGCGACGAGCTCGGCTTCCAGGCCGTGACGGTCGTCACGGGCGCGCCGCACGATCCGGTCGACTCGGCCGTCGACGACCAGACGCTCGTGGCGATCGACCGCCTGTCGCGCGCGCTGCACGCGATCAATTTCTTCGGCGCCCAGCGCCACGGGCTGTTGTTCCTGCGCGTGCACGAACGCCTGCTGAAGAGCGTGAAATACGACCACGGCAAGCATTTCTCGTCGGTGCTGCAGCGCTTCGGGCTGCCGCCCGAGCGGATCGTGATCGAGCTGCCGGCGGTCGCGGTCGCGCACAAGACCTTCCTCGGCTACCTGACACGCAGCTACCAGCATCACGGCTTCAAGGTGGCGGACAAGCTGCCCGACCCGGGCCGCATCCTCGCGGTCGAATCCGACATGGCGCGCCCCGACTACATCAAGATGGATGCAGGTATCGCGTTGCGCGACGGGATGGTCAAGGCGCTCGTCGCATATGCGCAGCGCGTGCGGATTCCGCTGATCTTCGACGGCGTCGTCGACGAAACGCAGTGCGAACTGCTGCGCCAGCACGACGTGCGGTTCATGCAGGGGCCGGTGTTCGCGAAGGTCGTGACGGCCTGAACGGACAGGAGGTAGCCGGCGCACGCGGGGAGCGGCGCGCCGGATGCGCGGCGAGGGTCTGGCGCCGCTTGAAGAAGGATGAAGCGATCGGATGGCCTGGCGCGACGCCTGCCCGTCGGTGCAGACGGTTACCGCTTACGCGCTTCCACCATCGTCGTACTTGGGCAGATCGTCGTCGATCTCGATGCCCGGGAAACGATCCCCATACCAGACGTGCCACGCCGGACGTAGCCGCGACGGCTCATCGAGCGTGGCGTAATTGATCTCGACCGTTTTCGGCGCGTCGCTCAGCCGGTATTCGAGCTGCGCGCCGCAACGGCCGCAGAAGCGCCGCTCGCCCCACGCGCTCGACGCGTAGACGGTCGGTTCGCCCTGCAGGTATTCGAACGCGTCGATCGGCACCGACGCCGATGCGACGACCGCCGCACCGGTCGTGCGCTGGCAGAGCCGGCAGTGGCAGAAGCCGGCGTCGGTCGGGACCTGGGCGATACGGTAGCGGATCGCGCCGCACGCGCATCCGCCTTCCATGGATTCGGGGTGAGACATCGCAGACCTCGTCGTCGGGAAGCTGGCGAACGATGATGAGCGAGGTTCGAGCGCGGCACAAGAGACGGCGGCAGCCGTCCGTCACCCGCCGTCACCATCACCAACACCTTCACCGGCGACGACGCGGTGGCGGTGCGAGGGCAACGCGCGCCGCGTTTCTCAGGCCGTCTGCCCGAGCCGCTGCGCGAGCGCCTTCAGCTTCGGCCCGACCTGCGTGCGAAACACCTCCTCGTCCATCGACGATGCGGGGCCGCTGCAGCTCAGGATCAGCCAGCGCCCCTCGCGCGGCTCGCGAAACGGCACGGCCGCCGCGTTGACGTCCATGTGCCACGCCCGGAACGAATAACAGCAACCGCCCGCCGAGAACTCGGCCACCGCGTGCTGCGCGGCGGCGACGAGCGCATCGGCGTCGGCCGCGCCGCCGGCCGCGCGGTGCAGCTCCGCATAGAGCGCGCGGCGCACGTCCTCCGGCTGTACGGCCAGGTACGCGCGCCCCATCGAGCTCGTCAGCATCGACAGCCGCGAACCGGGCGCGAGCCCGAGCGTCAGCGCGGTCTCGCTGCGGATCGTCTCCAGATAGATCATGTCGAGCCCGTCGCGGCAGCCGAGCGACACGGCCGCGCCGATGTCGCGCGCGAGCGCCTGCATGTGCGGCCGCGCGAGGTCGAGCGTCCCCGAGCCGGACAGCAGCGCGTAGCCGAGCGACAGCACGCCGGCGTCGAGCGCATACTTTCCGAGCGTCTCGTCGTAGCGCAGGTAGCCGAGCACGGTCAGCGTATAGGCGAGCCGGTTCACGGTCGCTTTCGGCAGCCCCGTGCGCTCCGCGAAGTCGCGGTTGCCTAGCATCGTCTCGCCGGGCCGGAATGCGCGCAGCAGGTCGAGCCCGCGCGCGAGCGCGACGACGAACTTGCGCTCGTCGATCGTGGTTTCGTCGATGGTTGAAAGTGTCATCTGGTGCTACACTGGGCTCGATTTGCAAAACATTGTTCCGCACAGCGGAACACGAGTCAAGCGAACTTTTGGCATGGGGCCGGAGCAAGCGCTGAAGCGCCGGCTCTGCCCGACAGGAGATGAGACGATGAGTGCTGCAACTTTTCATTGGGACGATCCGCTGCTGCTCGACCAGCAACTGACCGAAGAAGAGCGGATGGTGCGCGACGCGGCGCAGGCGTATGCGCAGGACAAGCTTGCCCCGCGCGTCACCGAGGCGTTCCGCCACGAGCGCACCGACGCCGAAATCTTCCGCGAGATGGGCGAAGTCGGCCTGCTCGGCCCGACGATTCCCGAGGAATACGGCGGCCCCGGCCTCAATTACGTGAGCTACGGACTGATCGCGCGCGAAGTCGAACGCGTCGATTCGGGCTACCGGTCGATGATGTCCGTCCAGTCGTCGCTCGTGATGGTGCCGATTTACGAATTCGGCTCCGACGCGCAGAAGCAGAAATACCTGCCGAAGCTCGCGACCGGTGAATGGATCGGCTGTTTCGGGCTGACCGAGCCGAACCACGGCTCCGACCCGGGCAGCATGGTCACCCGCGCGAAGAAGGTGCCCGGCGGCTACTCGCTGTCCGGCGCGAAGATGTGGATCACGAACTCGCCGATCGCCGACGTGTTCGTCGTGTGGGCGAAGCTCGAGGAGAACGGCAAGGACGCGATCCGTGGTTTCATCCTCGAAAAGGGCTGGAAGGGCCTGTCGGCGCCCGCGATCCACGGCAAGGTCGGGCTGCGCGCATCGATCACCGGCGAGATCGTCCTCGACGAGGTGTTCGTACCGGAAGAGAACCTGATGCCGAACGTGAGCGGCCTGCGCGGCCCGTTCACGTGCCTGAACTCGGCCCGCTACGGGATCGCCTGGGGCGCGCTGGGCGCCGCCGAATCGTGCTGGCACACCGCGCGCCAGTACGTGCTCGACCGCCAGCAGTTCGGCCGGCCGCTCGCCGCGAACCAGCTGATCCAGAAGAAGCTCGCGGACATGCAGACCGAAATCACGCTCGGCCTGCAAGGCGTGCTGCGCCTCGGCCGGATGAAGGACGAAGGCACGGCGGCAGTCGAAATCACGTCGATCATGAAGCGCAACTCGTGCGGCAAGGCGCTCGACATCGCCCGGCTCGCGCGCGACATGCTCGGCGGCAACGGCATCTCCGACGAATTCGGCGTCGCGCGCCACCTCGTGAACCTCGAAGTGGTCAACACCTACGAAGGCACGCACGACATCCACGCGCTGATCCTCGGCCGCGCGCAGACGGGCATCCAGGCGTTCTTCTGACCAGCCGGATGCGGCGCGCCCGGCAGCCACGCCGCACCGCGCACGCATAAAAGACACGGCCCGCCCGGCATCACTGCCGGGCGGGCCGTTTTTCATCGGATCCGCGCTCCGGGCCGGCGGCCCGGTATCGCGTTCACGTGCCGCCGATGCTTACTTGTTCGGCTGCGGCGTGAGGCGCAGATACGGACGCACTGCTTTGAAGCCCTTCGGGAAGCGCTTCTTCAGCTCTTCCGGATCCTGCAGCGACGGCACGATCACGACGTCGTCGCCATCCTTCCAGTTGCCGGGCGTCGCGACCTTGTAGTTGTCGGTCAGTTGCAGCGAGTCGATCACGCGCAGCACTTCGTCGAAGTTGCGCCCCGTGCTGGCCGGATACGTGATGATGAGCCGCACCTTCTTGTTCGGGTCGATCACGAACAGCGAACGCACCGTCAGCGTTTCGTTCGCGTTCGGGTGGATCATGTCGTACAGCTGCGAAACCTTGCGGTCCGCATCGGCGATGATCGGGAAGCCGACGACCGTCGACTGCGTTTCGTTGATGTCGTTGATCCAGCCCTTGTGCGATTCGACACCGTCGACCGACAGCGCGATCACCTTCACGTTGCGCTTCTCGAATTCGCCCTTCAGTTTCGAGGTCAGCCCGAGTTCGGTCGTGCATACCGGCGTGTAGTCGGCCGGATGGGAGAACAGGACACCCCAGCCGTCACCCAGCCACTCGTGAAACTTGATCGGGCCCAGGCTCGATTCCTGCTCGAAATCCGGTGCGATGTCGCCAAGACGCAGACTCATGATGTTCCCTCCTCGAACGATGCTGGTTGAAACCGCGCCCGGGTCGGCGCGGGAAAGTCTGTCAGCTTACGGGAAGCAATGGGGCATGCGAACGATTATTCCGTTTGATATTCATACTTTTTTGTCATTTTTGCCCGGTACCGGTGCAGCGCTGGCAGCCCTGCGGGAAACTTTTCACCCCGTTTGCCGCTCTGTTGATGATTACAAATCGTTTACCATGCGGTCTTGCGCTGCCGTCGTGTTTCTTCCCGGCTCGCCAGCAGGCAGGCGTTTCGCTACGATGTGAACCTGCAGCATGACAGCATGAAGGGAGTTGCAATGTCGGAAATCAACAAGGAGAAACTGATGTCGGATATCAAAACCGTTCTCTCGGACGCCGAAGACCTGCTCAAGCAAGCTGCGAGCAGCACGGGCGACCGTGCGGCCGAGCTGCGCGAGAAAGCCATGTCGCGCCTGAAGCAGGCCAAGGAAAAGGCAGCCGACGTCCAGGTCGTCGTGGTCGAGAAAGGCAAGAAGGCCGCCCGCGCGACCGACGATTACGTGCACGAGCATCCGTGGACGTCGATCGGCGTCGCCGCCGGCGTCGGCGTGCTGATCGGCCTGCTGATCAACCGCAAGTAACGCGCCCTGCGCGTTCCGTCCCGCGGGCCGCTTCACGCGGCCTGCAGGCGTCGAAGCCAGCCGGCGGTTTCCGCCGGCCGGCTTTGTCCTAGCTGCACACTGCACGCGCACGCACCTCACCCATGACGACAGACACCACCTCGCAGCCGTCCGGCCAAGGACCGCTGCGCCGCCTCGTCGGCTCCGCGATCGGGCTTTTGCAAACGCGCCTCGAACTGGTGGGCATCGAGCTTGCCGAGGAGAAGGAGCGCCTGATGGGCGTGCTGTTCCTCGGGCTCGCCGCGATGATGCTCGCGACGATGGCACTCATCAGCCTGACCGTACTCGTCGCGATCGCGTTCTGGGATACCTACCGCTGGCAGTCGCTCGCGGCGATCACCGCGCTCTATGCCGCAGGCGGGATCGCGTGCGCACTGAAAGCCCGTTCGGGCCTGCGCGACGCGCCGACCGTATTCGAGGCGACGCTCGCCGAACTCGAGAAAGACCGCGAACTGTTCCGCGGCAAGCCGTGAACGCAGTCGCGCTCACCCCTCCCACCTACTTCGCCGACGCGCCATGAGCCAGAACGTCACGGGCAATTCCCCCCGCTCCCATTCGTCGCGATCGAACTGGAGCGCGTCGCAGCATCGCGCGCTCCGCAAGGAACTGTTGATCCTGCGATCCGAAGTCGAGCGGCTCGAACTCGCGGAAGCCGCCGGCGAAATGCGCCAGGCCGTCACGCGCTTCAGCTGGCTCAAGGTGTTCATCCCCGGCCTGTCCAGCAACAAGTTCGGCCAGTCCGCCAGGAACCTGAACGCGAGCCTCGGCCAGCTCGTCAACCAGTATCCGATGCTGAGTTCGCTCGCATCGCTCGTGCTCGCCAAACCCGTTCGCTCGCTGCTGCGCGCGAGCGCGGGTCCCGCGCTGAAGTGGGGCACCCTCGGTTTCGCTGCATGGGAGGTCTACCGGATCTGGAAGGCGTCCCGCGACGAGCGCGGGCTCGACGCGCACGACGACTGATCGTCGGCATCCTGCGCGCACGGCCATCCGCCGTGGCGCGCCTTTCGTTCGAACTCAACGCACACCCCAGCACGCGGCGACCTGTCCGTCGACGGCATCACTTCGGACATTGCCTTTCGCCCCGTCCGAGCGCAACGTGAACGCGCCGCATGCATCGCCGTGCATCGGGCCGGTGTCGAGCGGGATGGCTTCCAGCTCGTAGCTCACGGCCGAATCGTCGCCGTCCGGCCGCCGGAGCGCCAACCGATAGACCGCGCGGCCGTCCGGCGGCGCTTGCGCGAGTGCCGTGGGCAATGCCGAAGGCGGTACGTCCTCCAGTGCTTCGAGATATTGGGCCGCCCGGTACAGCGCGGCGACTGCCGATGCGCGATGAGCGCGCGCCACCTGCTCGCGATACGACGGGATACCCCATCCGGCCAGCACCGCGACGATCGCGAGCACGATCATCAGCTCGATCAGCGTGAATCCCGCCGAGCGTTGCATGGATGGGCCACCGCTCATCGAAGCACCGTCGCGACGTGACGCCAGCGCAAGGCGACGATGTGTCCGTCGCGGATCGCGACCTGATGCTGCAGCCAGACGGCGCTCGATGCATGCGCACCGACACCGCGCGCGGTGACCACGTACGCACGGGCATCGGCCGGCCCTGCCCCGCGCCACGCTTCGATCAGGCATCGTGGCGGTTGCCCGACCGCCGGCCATCCTGCGAACGGAGCGAACGCTTCGGCCGCCGCCAGCGCCGGCGCGCGCCGCCACGCGTCGGGCTCCGCATGCGACTCGCCTTCGCTTACGTAGGGCGCCGAGCCCCGGCGCAATCGCGCTGTGCACGCAGCAAGCGCGGCATCGGCCGCGTGAAATGCGACCAGCCGATCGGACAACGCGCGCGTGCGGCGCGATTCCGTCAGCGCAGCCTCGAACCACGTGCCAGTCAGCGCCGCAACCGCCGCGCCGACCGCGATCACCGCGGGCAATGCAAGGCCCGCTTCGCGACGCCGATCGCGGCTGGTTGACCGCAAGCGCAGGTGCGGCGCTCGCCGTCTCGACGCCAGGGCCTCCGCGCCCGCAGCCCGCCGCAGGGCTTCGCCACTTGTCGCGACACGTTCGTGCGTGTTGCCTGCCGCGCCGCATCCCGACCGCTGCGGCGTGTACCGCCCCGCTCCGCTCATCGCAGCACCTCGCGTTCATCCGTTGCATCGCGCGGCGTATCGTCGAATGCGCCCGCGACATTCCTCAACGCGACGATGCGATCGAGCGTCATGCGCGCGCGGCCGTCTTGTGCAACGACGGTGCGACCATCGCAGTCGACGTGCCGCGCCGGCTCGCCCGACGGGTCACCGCGCGCCCGCACGCAGACATGCACGGCCACGATCTCGTGCCAGTCGTCGACGCGCATGGCATCGGCATCGACGAACTGCGTGCCGCCGCGACGAAGATAGCGCACCCGCAACTGATCGATTCCCGACACGACCGGCTGCGGCGTGCCCGGACGGCCGTTTCCTTCGCAATACAGTTCGGGCTCACCCGTCGACGGACTAACGTGCACATCGAAGCGGTTCTCCACCGGCGCACGTTCGCCGGCCCCGCCAATACCCTGCCCGAGGCAATCCGGCACCTGGCCGCTAACGGTGGGCCACGTCGACACGGCGTCGCCGACATACCGGACCAGCAGCGCATCCGATGCAGCGCGCACGGGCTCGCACCGCACTTGCGCGCCACTTCCCCTCACACGCGCCATCGAACAGCCGAACACCGGCGGCAACGACGACACGCCCCCTGCATCGAGCGGCCGGAATCCTGCCATCTGGATCTGCTGGCCGATCAGCATCAGTGCGGTGCCGGCCGCATCGCGCATCCGGAACCCGTCGTCCGCACGCCGCTGGGCGATGCGCTGCGCGTGGAGCAGCGCACCGGCCGCCGCGAGCACGAGCAGACCGACGGTCATCGCAATCAATACTTCAAGCAGCGTATGCGCACGCATGCGGCGATCAGCGTTCATCGGCGTCAGTCTCCCGATACGGAATCCGGACGCAAGGCGGCGGCTGCGCCGGCCTGCCCGTCGCATCGCATCGCGGCCCGGTAGCCGCATGACCGCCGCGCCAGCCGACAACCGCGTAGCTGACGCCACCCGGCCCATCGCCACGCATCATCGCGCCGCCGGGCAGCGACGCCGCGGCCCGCGCCGCGAGGCCATCGTCAGCCTGCGCGGCCACGTGCAAGCGCTCGATACGCGCATCAGCCAGCCACAGCGCGCGTTCACGCCAGATCGTCGCGCGCTGCGCACGCGCCATCGCAAGCTGGCTGCCCGCCACGGCCAGCATGACGGCCGCGAGGAGCGCGACGGCCAGCATCGCTTCGAGCAGCGACGTGCCGCGCATTGCGTTGCGCATCATGACACTCACGCCGCGTCGCAGCGGCCGGCGACAACCCGCGCCCGGCCACCTGCCGCGATCCGCACGCAACGCGACGCACGTGTGGCGTCAGCCCCCGATATGTCGCGTCGTGGACTCAATTCGAAGCGCCGGATACCACCGATTGCCTGACCGACGGGCGGAGCAAACGCGAGATCGTGCGCCGCACCCGCGACGGCCACTTCGACATCGCGCGGATAGCGCCTCAGCACGCGTGACTGCCCATCGACCTGCCCGCTGACGATCCAGTCGCACGACCATTCGGCCGGATCGCACCGCTCACCCGCACGCAAACAGGTGCCGCCGCTCCCGGCCCTGCACAGCGTGACGCGCACGCCGAGGCGCATCGCCTCGGTACGTGCAAACGAAAGCGCGCCGAGCAACGCGCGCGAGCGTGCATCCACACGTTCACGCATGCGCCACTGATCGAACGCGGGCGCCGCATGGAGCGCGAGCCCGGCCGCCAGCGAGAGCGCGACCATCAGCTCGACGAGCGTGAACCCGCCCGAGCGGCGCAACACATTTTTCAGGGGTAAAGCGTGCAGTCCCATCGCAGCCGTCCTTCGCCAAGGTGATGCGACGACTGTAGCGACGCGTGCGGACGCGCGCCATTTGCCGAACGGCCGACTGGCGGCATGCGATCGCGACCGACACAATCGGCGCGAACTGATCCAACGGAGAAGACGATGAACGGACGCAGCGCGTCAGCGCTTACGCGGAGTCTTGGCGGGAGAGGCGCGACGGAACTCTTCGATCACGTCGGCAAATTCGGAAACGTCCTCGAACCGGCGATACACCGATGCGAAGCGGACATAAGCGATCGTATCGAGGCCGCGCAACTCGTTCATCACGAGTTCGCCGAGCTTCTCGCTACGCACTTCGCGCTCGCCTGTCGCGAGCAGTTGATACTCGATGCGGGCGACCGCCGCGTCGATCGCGTCGGCAGCAACCGGCCGCTTGCGCAGCGCGAGTTGCATGCTGGCGACGATCTTGCGACGGTCGAATTCCGTGCGGCTGCCGTCCTTCTTCACGACGAACGGCAGGGACAGCTCGACCCGCTCGTACGTCGTGAAGCGCTTGTCGCAAGCCGAGCAGCGACGGCGCCGCCGGATCGCGGCGCCATCTTCGGACACGCGCGAGTCCACGACCTGCGTGTCGTCATGCCGGCAGAACGGGCAGCGCATCGGCGATCAGCGATAGACCGGGAAACGCTTGGTCAGCTCGGCGACCTGCGCGCGCACGCGCTCGATCGTCGCTGCATCTTCCGGGTTGTCCAGCACGTCAGCGATCAGGTTGCCCACCTGTTCCGCTTCCGCCGGACCGAACCCGCGCGTCGTCATCGCCGGCGAGCCCAGGCGCACGCCGCTCGTCACGAACGGCTTTTCCGGATCGTTCGGGATCGCGTTCTTGTTCACCGTGATGTGCGCGGCGCCGAGCGCGGCTTCCGCTGCCTTGCCGGTGATGTTCTTCGCGCGCAGGTCGACCAGCATCACGTGGCTTTCCGTGCGGCCCGACACGATCCGCAGCCCGCGCTTCACCAGCGTTTCGGCCAGCACACGTGCGTTCTCGACCACCTTCTCCTGGTACGCCTTGAATTCCGGCGACAGGGCTTCCTTGAACGCCACCGCCTTGCCCGCGATCACGTGCATCAGCGGGCCGCCCTGGATCCCCGGGAAGATCGCCGAATTGATCGGCTTCTCGTACTCCGCCTTCATCAGGATCACGCCGCCGCGCGGGCCGCGCAGGCTCTTGTGCGTCGTCGTCGTCACGAAGTCCGCGTGCGGCACCGGGTTCGGGTACACGCCTGCCGCGATCAGGCCGGCGTAGTGCGCCATGTCGACCATCAGGTACGCACCGACCGACTTCGCGATCTTCGCCAGACGCTCGAAATCGATCTTCAGCGAGAACGCCGACGCGCCCGCGACGATCAGCTTCGGCTTGTGTTCCTGCGCCAGCTTCTCGGCCGCTTCGTAATCGATGTCTTCGTTCTCGTTCAGGCCGTAGCTCACCACGTTGAACCACTTGCCCGACATGTTCACCGGCGAACCATGCGTCAGGTGGCCGCCGTGCGCGAGGCTCATGCCCATGATCGTGTCGCCCGGCTTGAGCATCGCGAAGAACACGCCCTGGTTCGCCTGCGAACCCGAGTTCGGCTGCACGTTCGCCGCTTCCGCGCCGAACAGCTGCTTCACGCGATCGATCGCCAGCTGCTCGACCACGTCCACGTATTCGCAGCCGCCGTAGTAGCGCTTGCCCGGATAGCCTTCCGCGTACTTGTTCGTGAGCTGCGAACCCTGCGCGGCCATCACCGCCGGGCTCGTGTAGTTTTCCGACGCGATCAGCTCGATGTGATCTTCCTGGCGGCGGTTTTCCTGCTCGATCGCAGCAAAGATTTCGGGATCGACGTTCGCGATGGTGCTTTGGGCTCTGTCAAACATACGGTTTCCGTTAAGTGTGTACAGGTTGACCGAAGTGGCCGAGTACGGTGCGCTGCTGGCGGGACCAGCTCGACGTGGCGGAAGAATCCGTATGACGCGAGGCAGGACAGCCACCGGCGATGCACGCGACGGCGCACAACGGCTGCCCAGGCGAACGGCAAAAACGGCGCCCCGCGCTTCACGGTGGGATGCTCCACCTTGAACCCGAAGGGTTCTATCGCCAGTCACGCAGGGGTGATGAGCGCGTTAGTGTATTGGATGCGTCATGAATAGGCAACCGCACGGCGGTGCGCCCGAAGCAATTGGGGCCAGACTCTACGCGCCCGTGCCGGAACGCTTTGCCGCCTTGCCGCGGTGCGGCATTCTCAGTAGGCTTGCGGGATATCACCCGCTATTTTGTCTTCGACCAGGAGCAGCAATGATCGTGTTCGTCACAGGCGCGTCCGCCGGCTTCGGCGCCGCCATCGCCCGTGCCTTTGTCAACGGAGGCCACCGCGTCGTCGCGACCGCGCGTCGCAAGGATCGTCTCGATGCGCTCGCCGCCGAACTCGGCGATTCCCTTCTGCCGCTCGAGCTCGACGTACGCGATCGCGCGGCCGTCGAGGCCGTGCCGGCCGCCCTTCCCGCCGAATTCGCGGCGCTCGACGTGCTCGTCAACAACGCCGGCCTCGCGCTCGGCGTCGAGCCGGCCCAGAAGGCCAGCCTCGACGAATGGCACACGATGATCGACACGAACTGCACGGGCCTCGTCACGGTCACGCACGCGCTGCTGCCCGGCATGATCGAGCGCGGCCGCGGCCATATCTTCAACCTCGGCTCGGTCGCGGGTTCGTACCCTTATGCAGGCGGAAACGTCTACGGGGCGACCAAGGCTTTCGTCAGACAATTCAGCCTGAACCTGCGCGCCGACCTGCTCGGCACGCCGTTGCGCGTCACCGACATCGAGCCCGGCCTGTGCGGCGGCACCGAATTCTCGAACGTCCGTTATCGCGGCGACAACGAAAAAGCGGCGAACGTCTACAACAACGTCCAGCCGCTCATGCCCGAGGACATCGCCGACACGATCTACTGGATCGCGACGCGCCCGGCGCATGTCAATGTCAACACGATCGAGCTGATGCCGATCGCGCAAGCACCCGGCGGCCCGACCGTCCACCGCGGCTGAAGCCCCGCTGGCCGGCCCCTTCGGGCCGGCCAACAGTGTGCTACCGCATACTACATTCCGTTACGAATCGGTTACGAATCAGGCTCCTGCCTTCCGGTAGAATGCGCGCCATGACCCAGCCTACCCGCTCCCCGGAAGCGCCCTCCGGCTTCACCTGGCCGGTGCGCGTGTACTACGAGGATACCGACGCAGGCGGCATCGTCTTCTATGCCAACTACCTGAAGTTCTTCGAACGCGCCCGCACCGAGTGGCTGCGCGCCTGCGGCATCGACCAGCGTCGGCTCGCCGACGAGACCGGTGCGATCTTCGTCGTCCGCAGCACGTCGCTCGACTACCGCGCACCGGCGCGACTCGACGACACCCTGGCGATCACGAGCCGGCCCGGACGCATCGGCCGCGCATCGGTGGAGTTCACGCAGGAAGCCTGGTGTGGAGACACGCTGCTCGTGGCCGGGCACATCCGCCTCGGTTGCGTCGACCGTACCGGCATCCGGCCCGCGGCGATCCCGCCGGCCGTGCTCGACGCGCTGGAACGCGGGCCCGTCATCGACGACGGGCAGACTGCACTGTCAACGAAGCTCGCATGAGCGCCGTTTAGACACAGCCTATGAACTTGCCTTTCTGATTCGATACTAAGCAAGGTTCGGCGCCAGGCATGGCCGGCGCGCCGCGCCGCACGCATACCGGGCGCCCCGAAGGGACGTTACTCAAACCTCTATGAACACTTCTCAAGACCTGTCGATCATTTCCCTCGTCCTCAACGCGAGCGTGCTGGCCCAGGCCGTGATGGGGCTGCTGCTGCTGCTGTCGCTGATGTCGTGGACCTTCATCTTCCGCAAGTGGTTCGCGATCCGCCGCGCACGCGCGCAGACCGAACGCTTCGAGAAGGATTTCTGGTCGGGCGGCGACCTGCAGGCGCTGTACCAGAGCGCAGCCAATAACCGCCACACGATCGGCGCGCTCGAGCGGATCTTCGAATCGGGCATGCGCGAGTTCCTGAAGGCGAAGGAAAAGCGCATCAGCGATCCGGGCCTCGTGCTCGACGGCGCACGCCGCGCGATGCGCGCGTCGTTCCAGCGTGAAATGGACGTGCTCGAAGCGAACCTCGCGTTCCTCGCGTCGGTCGGCTCGGTCAGCCCGTACATCGGCCTGTTCGGCACGGTCTGGGGGATCATGAACTCGTTCCGCGGCCTCGCGAACGTGCAGCAGGCCACGCTCGCGAACGTCGCGCCAGGCATCGCCGAGGCGCTCGTCGCCACCGCGATCGGCCTGTTCGCCGCGATTCCGGCCGTGGTCGCGTACAACCGCTACGCGCACGACATCGACCGCCTCGCGATCCGCTTCGAGACCTTCATCGAAGAGTTCTCGAACATCCTGCAGCGTCAGGCCCAGTAAGGAGCGCGCCATGGCAGGAAGCCCCATCCGATCCAGCATGCGCGGCGGCCGCTCGCGCCGTGCAATGGCCGACATCAACGTCGTGCCGTACATCGACGTGATGCTGGTGCTGCTCGTGATCTTCATGGTCACCGCACCGCTCGTCGCCCCGTCGATCATCAACCTGCCGACCGTCGGCAACGCCGCGCCGCAGGAGCAGACGCCGCCCGTCGTCGTCAACATCAAGGCCGATCGCACGATGAGCGTCAAGTACAAGGGCGACTCGGGCGCGACCCAGGAAGACACGATGACGAAGGCCGAGCTCGACAGCTTCATCGTGGCCCGGCAGGCCGATCATCCCGACCAGCCGGTCGTGATCGCGGCCGACAAGACCGTGCAGTACGATGCGGTCATGACCGTGATGTCCGATCTGAAGGCGCGCGGCGTCAAGCGCGTCGGCCTCCTCGTCAAATCGCAATGAACCGGCAGCAATCCACGCGCAGCTCCGCCTACCCGCCTCAGCCTCCCCGCGAGCGCGGTACCTGGCGCGCATTCGCGCTCGCCGCGCTGATGCACGTGCTGCTCGCGCTGTTCCTCTATCACGGCGTGCAGTGGCAGAACAGCACGCCGGCCGGCGCCGAAGCCGAGCTGTGGACCGAGGTGCCCGACGTGCCCGCGCCGCGGCCCGTCGTCACGCCCGCGCCGCCCGCGAAGGTCGCGCCCCCCGCTCCCCCCGTGCGCGACGAGCAGGCCGACATCGCGCTGCAGCAGAAGAAGCGGCAGCAGGAAGCGGCCGCGCGTGAAGCGCTGCTCGAGCAGCAGCGCCGCGCACAGCAGTTGAAGGCGCAACAGGAAGAGGAAGCCCGGCGCGCGCAGCTTGCCGCGCAGCAGGCAGCCGCACTCGCCGCGCAAAAGGCCGCGGAACGCGACCGGCAGAAACAGGCCGACAAGCTCAGGCAACAGCAGCTCGCCGAGCAGCAGAAGCTTGAGCAGCAGAAGCTCGAACAGCAGAAACTCCAGCAGCAGAAGCAGGCGCAGCTCGAAGCGCAGCAGGCGGCGAAGGCGAAGGCCGACGCGGCCGCGAAGGCAAAGGCTGAAGCCCAGGCCAAGGCGAAGGCCGAAGCCACGGCACGCGCGAAGGCCAATGCGGCGGCGAACGCGAAGCTCGACCGCGAGCGCAGCGCGCGTCTCGCGCAGATGCAGGGCCTGTCCGGCGCCGGTGAAGGCGGCGGCGAAGGCCTCGCGAAAAGCGGCACCGGGACGGGTTCCGGCGGCAATGCCGCGACGCCCGGCTATGCCGACAAGGTGCGCCGCCGCGTCAAGCCGAACATCGTTTGGGGCGGCGAGCGGGCAGGCCTGACCACCGTCGTCAAGATTCGGTGCACGCCGTCCGGTGACGTATTGAGCGCATCGGTCTCCCGCTCCAGCGGGAATTCGGGGTGGGATCAAGCCGTGGTCAATGCGATCCACGCATCGGTCCCGTTGCCGCCCGATTCTAACGGTCGTACCCCGTCTGACATTACGATTACCTTCAAGGCGGCGGAGTGAAACGAAATGCGCTTACACTCCGGGCGTCGCTGTCGGACGGGAACGAATCGGGTATTTTTACTGTCTCTGCCGTTGCGCAGCGATCCAAGCCATACGGGAAGCAAGAAGCATGAGTTTGATGACAAAGCTAGGTTTCAGGGCACTCGTGGCCTCGTGTCTGATTACGGCGGGCAGCGCCGCTAACGCCCAGGTCAACGTGCTGATCACCGGTGTCGGGTCGACCCAGTTCCCCATCGCCACCGCGAATTTCGCGAACGAGGCGAACCTGCCGCAGCAGGTCACGTCGATCGTCCGCGCCGACCTCGCCCGCAGCGGCAAATTCACCAACATCGACGCAGGCAGCACGCCCGTGCCGGAGACCGCATCGGTCGATCTCGGCGCATGGAAGGCCAAGGGCGCCAATGCGTTCGTCGCCGGCAGCGTGAACCGCGAGGCGAACGGCCAGTACAAGGTCAACTTCATCCTGTACGACACCGTGAAGCAGCAAAGCCTCGGCGGCCTGTCGCTGACGGCCACCGACACCACGCTGCGCACGGCCGGCCACAAGATCGCCGACTACATCTACCAGAAGCTGCTCGGCGTGCGCGGCGTGTTCGCCACGCGCCTGTCGTACGTGATCAAGACCGGTAACCGCTACCAGTTGCAGATCTCGGATTCGGACGGCCAGAACGCGCGCATCGCGCTGTCGAGCACCGAGCCGATCATCTCGCCGTCGTGGTCGCCGAGCGGCACGAAGGTCGCGTACGTGTCGTTCGAGCGCAAGAAGCCGATCGTCTACATTCACGACCTGCCGACCGGCCGCCGCTACATCGTCTCCGACCAGAAGGGCAACAACAGCGCACCGGCATGGTCGCCGGACAGCAACACGCTGGCCGTCGCGCTGTCGCTGACGGGCAATACGCAAATCTATTCGGTCAATTCGACGGGCGGCGGCCTGCGCCGCCTCACGCAGAGCAGCTCGATCGACACCGAGCCGTTCTATTCGCCGGACGGCCGCTGGATCTACTTCACGAGCGATCGCGGCGGTGCGCCGCAGATCTACCGGATGCCCGCACAGGGCGAGAGCGCCGGCGCCGCGCAGCGCGTGACCTTCACCGGCAGCTACAACACGAGTCCGCGTATCAGCCCGGACGGCAAGCTGCTCGCTTACATCTCCCGCACGGGCGGGGGCTTCAAGCTGTACGTTCAGGATCTGCAATCGGGCGCGGCGAACGCCATCACGAATACGAATCGCGACGAATCGCCGAGCTTCGCGGCAAACGGCCAGTACCTTCTGTACGCTACCCAGTCGGGTGGTCGCAATGTTCTGGCAGCAGTGCCCTCCGACGGCAGCGCGCCGCCGCAAATCCTGTCCGTCCAGGGCGGCTCCGTACGTGAGCCGTCGTGGGGGCCCTTCATGCAATGACCACAAGGAGAGTAACCATGATGTCGAATAAAGCTCGTCTGGCCCTGGCCGTGATGATGATCAGCGCGCTCGCAGCGTGCAAGTCGGGCGTGAAGCTCGACGACAAGGCCAACAACGCGGGTGCGGTCAGCACGCAGCCGAGCGCCGACAACGTCGCGCAAGTGAACGTCGATCCGCTGAACGACCCGAACAGCCCGCTCGCGAAGCGCAGCATCTACTTCGACTTCGACAGCTATTCGGTGAAGGACGACTACCAGTCGCTGATGCAGCAGCACGCCCAGTACCTGAAGAGCCACCCGCAGCGCCACGTGCTGATCCAGGGCAACACCGACGAACGCGGCACGAGCGAGTACAACCTCGCGCTGGGCCAGAAGCGTGCGGAAGCCGTCCGCCGTGCGATGGCACTGCTCGGCGTGAACGATTCGCAGATGGAAGCCGTGAGCCTCGGCAAGGAAAAGCCGCAGGCAACGGGTCACGACGAAGCATCGTGGGCGCAGAACCGTCGCGCCGACCTCGTCTACCAACAGTAAGTAACGGAAGAATCGCCGTATGACGCACCGTGTATCCCTGCTGCGCGTTGCCGCAGCATTCTGCGTCGCGGGCGCGGCGTGGTCGGTCGCGCCGGCGCACGCCGGCGTGTTCGACGACAACGAAGCGCGCCGCGCCGTGCTCGATCTGCGCACCAAGACCGACAACCTGGCCAGCCAGTTGTCGGCCGCCCAGCGTACGATCCTCGATCAATCCGGCCGTCTCGACCAGCTGAACCAGCAGGTCGCGACGCTGCGCGGCGAGAACGAGGATCTGACGAACCGGCTGACGACGCTCGAACGGCAGCAGAAGGAGTACTACCAGGATCTCGACACGCGGCTCAAGAAGTTCGAGCCGCAGCAGGCGACGATCGATGGTGTCGAAGGCACCGTGCAGCCGGGTGAAACGGATGCGCTCAATGCGGCGCAACAGCAGTTCCGCAACGGCAACTTCAAGGCGGCCGCGGCTTCGTTCCGCGCGTTCATCGCGAAGTATCCGCAGAGCCCCTACCAGCCGACCGCGCAGTACTGGTACGGCAATGCGCAATACGCACTGCGCGACTACCGCGGTTCGACTGCAACGTGGCAAGGGATCGTCAGCAAGTTCCCGCAGCACCCGCGCGCGGCCGACGCCCTCGTGGCAATCGGCACGAACCAGCTCGAGCAAGGCCAGAAGGCGGCCGCGAAGAAGACGTTCGAGCAGGTCGTTTCGCAGTACGCCGGGTCGAATGCTGCACAGACGGCGCAGGGCAAGCTTGAAACGATCAAATAATTATCGCGGCGGAATGTTGACAGCCTGACACTCCGTCGCTATAATCTTTTGCTCTTTGGGTCGTTGCCCAAGTTGTTCAAGCAACGAACCGACAGGTTTCAAGAACGTGGGGTGGTAACTCAGTTGGTTAGAGTATCTGACTTTTAATCAGAGAGTCGAGGGTTCGAGTCCCTCCCACCCTACCAACTATCTTTGATAGTGCAAATAAAGCCTCCCAAGCGGAGGCTTTTTTGCGTCTGTCGCATCCGTGTCGATGGCAGGCATCTCCGCGATGCCTGCCGCACTACTCGGCGCCTCCCCCCGGCTTCGGCAGAAGCGACTTTCCCTTCAAGCCGGCGTAAAGAAACGCCATCGTGAAAGCGATCGAGATGATCGACTCGAGCCACATGTTCGTGAACGTGTCGACTGTTGCGCTGGCTCGCGGCCTGGCCGGGTCGTAGCGCACCGGCACCGTGTCGCCGAACTCCACCGTCACGAAGCTCCCCGGAAACGATACGCGTTCGCCGCTTTTCGTCACGAACTCGATCGACGGGTGATGCGCGCCGTGGGTCAACCGGACGACCGTCCCCTGCACGGCAACGGACGATCCGATAAACGCGAGCCGTTCGTCGATCGTTTCCGCACCCCACACCGCCAGGATCGCGCCGATCGCCAGCGCCACGTAATTGAACCTCGCAGGCTTGTCGCCCCCTCTCGCGCGTCAACGCACGCTGACGTCGCGCAGCACCTCACCATATCCCGCGTACAGATTGCGCTCAGGCAGCAACTGCCGCTGCACGAGCTGCCGATGCACGGCCGGCAGGTGATGGAACGGCATCCGCATGAACAGGTGATGCTCGATGTGAAAATGAATCGCGTGCGGGCCGAACAGGAACGTCTGCCACGAACGCCGGGCGATCGTGCGCGCGTTGCGGCTCTGGTCGGCACCTGCCGGCAGCCCCGCGTGCTCGAAGATCGCGCGCACCTGCCCGGCGAGCGGGAGCAGCGTGACGGACGGCACGATCCACAACGTGACGTACAGCAGCGGATGTCCGGCCCACGCGAGCGCACCGAACAGCACACCGTTGCCTGCGAGCATCGACACGACCTCCCACGCGGCATACGCGCGCGACTTCTCGACCTTTGCCAACGCATGGGCGAACTCGCCGCGTGCGAGCTTCACGACACTCGTCACGTAGCCGATCCCGCACGCGTACGCGAGCAGGCGGCCGATCAGGCGCCTGCGCGTCACCGGATAGTCGTGCACGCCGAACAGCAGCGCGACGGGATCGTCCGGCTGCATCGGCGCGCGATGGTGCTTCAGATGGCCTGCGCGATATGTGCGCAGCGACAGCCACAGCGGGCCGGCCGCGAACAGCTGGCCCAGCGCGTCGTTGACACGCCGGTTCCGCGCCAGCAACCCGTGCGCGCCTTCGTGCATCATGACCGCGAGCGCCAGCTGGCTGCGCGCGATCACGATCGCGGCCAACGCGTACACGAGCGGATGCGCAAGCGCGATCGCAACGGCGAACGCAGCGGCAATCATCAGCCAGTCGCCCGCCAGCGCCGCACCGACACGCGCGGCGCTCACGCGAAACAACGCGGGATCGGGCACGAACCGCGCAAGCTCGGCATTCGGCCCGGCCGGGTGAACACGGGTATCCATCAAGCGAGCCTCCTGCGCAGCGAACGCCGCTCGACCCACAGCGCACTGACCATCGCGAGCGCCACGCCGCCCAGTACATCGACGACCGTATGCTGCTTGAGCGTCAGCGTCGACGTGCAGATCAGCAGGCCGACCGTCACGGTCACGAGCCGCCGCCGGTCCGCCAGCATCCGGCAGGCCAGACACGTCACCGCGACGTGCAGGCTCGGAAAGCCGTTGGCCGCGAGATCGAGCTGCCACATGCGCGCGAGGCGGTGGCGTACGAACGCGTTGCCGATCTCCGCGACGTCGGGTCTCGGCACGGCTTCCGGAAACAGCAGAAAACACACGACACCGAGCACGAACGCGATCAGCACCGCTTCCCTGAACGCGGCGAACGCGGGCGGCCGGGCATACCCGGCGAGCGCAATCACGAACGGAAAGAAGCCGACATAGACGAACCACGACCACGCGATGAACGGAATCCGCGCATCGATCGCCGTGGCGAACACGTGACGCGGCGTGACGCCGCGCTCCAGCAGAAAGAAGATCGCGAGGCCGGCTGCCATGCCGAACGTCGCGGCCAGCATCTGCCGGATATCGGGCCGGCGATCGTCACGAAACGACAGCGAATTCATCGTGGCGCCGGCGCCTCGCAGCGCGTATCGGAATCGGCCACCTGCGCACACGGACGCAGCGCCAGGAGGCGCGACGTCCATGCGTCCACGCGCGCACGCGCATGCTCGCGGCCGGCGATCGTTCCTGCCTGCGTACCGGGATCGCGCATCAGCTCGGCCGCGGCCTGCCCGACTTCCCATCGGAACGCGGCCGCATCGCCGCGCCATGTGACGACGCGGTGCACGAGTTGCAGCTGTGCGGCGCGCGCGGCGTTGCTCGCCTGCTCGGGCTGGTCGGACTGCACGAGCAGGATCGGACGGCGATACACACGCGCGATCGACAGCGCAGCCATGCCGGGTGCCGACACGATCAGCGGTGCATGGGCGGCCCGCGTCACCCAGTCGGCGTCGACGCCGGTCCAGCCGTCGTGCCCCGCATAGCCCTCGCCCACACGGTGTGCGGCGAGCCCCGCGTCGCGCATGCCAGCCGACAACGCATCGGCGAGCGCGATATCGCGGAAGTGCGGATTCAGATAGACGGCTGCGGCGGCCGGCTCCGAGGCCGGCCGTTCGGCGACGATCGGCACCGGAGTCGGCAGCCGGCAATGCGCGTGGGCCCGCCGGACTTCGTCGGCCGCATCGTATGCAAAATCGTGTTCGATGCAGCACCGCGCCGAATCGATCTGCCAGTCGACGATCCGTGCGAAAGCACGCGCCAGCACACGCGGCAGCCGCGCATCGAAATTCGCGGTCAACGCGCGGCGCAGGCTGCCGCCGTACACGTGAACGACGCGACGCCGCCAGCCCGGCATCGCGCCCATGAACAGCAGCGCCGGATGAAACGAGTCGTTGATCACGAGATCGGCATCGCGGCCGATCGCACGCAGCCGCGCGATGTCGCGCAGCATGCGCGTCGGCCGGAACACGTAATGCGCGACATTACGATCGGTCGCATCGCGCAGCATGTTCTGCCGTTCGTCGAACTGCACCGCGTAGTGACGGGACAGCACGGCTGCGTCGATGTCGAACGCGGCCAGAAACGCCTGCCCCGCATCGGACGTCGTCAGCACGTCGACCTGCGCGCCGGCCCCGCGCAACGCATGCACGAGCAGTTGTGCGCGCATCAGGTGGCCGCGCGCGTCGGCCGTCGCGAGATAGACGATCCTCGGCATCATGCGCGCGGACGAAGCGACTGGAGCCAGCCGGCCGCGTACATCGCCAGCGCGCCCGTCACGCCGAAACCGGCTTCGATCGCGCGGATCTCGTCCAGCAACGCGGCGAGCCGCGCAAGCTCGGACGGCGCGACGAGACGGCGCAGCGTGTCCGCGCAGAGCCGGACGTGCCGCGTCTCGTCCGCGAGCACGCGCGAAAGCAGCGGATACAGCGGATGGGCAGCGCCGATCGTCGCGCAGTGGCGCGCGAGCACGCGCATCGCCATCTGCTCCGCGCACAGCCCCGTCGCATAGGCCGGCACGAGCACGCCTTGCGCGAAATGCGGTGCATGGCGCTGCGCGAGCCGGCGCCACCGCATGATCTTGCGCCGGCTCAGCCAGTCCGGCTCGTGCGGCGCGGTCGACGGCGCGACGCCGCGTGCGCGCAGCGCTTCGGCGAACGCGGCCGCGTGGCGACGCTCGTCCGCGAGATGCTGCTCGATCCGCGGCGCGAGCCAGTCCGGCGGCTGGCCGGTCCAGTCCTCGTGCAACGCACACTCGGTCGCTTCCTCGCCGATCAGGTACATGCGCAGCACCCAGCGCTCGCCATGCGTGCTGCGATGAAGCTGCCGGATCGCCGCCCGCTTGATGCGATCGACGAGATACGCACGCACCCGTGCCGCACCGCGCGGCGCGGGCGCATCGAGACAGTCGAAGCGTCCATCGTGCGCCGCCGGCGGCGACGCGGGCAGCTCGCCTGCCGCGGTCATGCCGGCACACCCCGTGCGGACGCGGATTTCGTCGCGGATGCCGCGGCGGCGGCCGGATCGCGACGCCATCCGAGGATCAGGCCGATGAAGCTTTCCTGCATGAACGCATGCGCGGACGCGGTCGCCCCCGCGAATGCCTCCTCGCGGCCGTTCACGCGCAGATAACCGTTGCCGTCGCGCGCGCCGAACTCGATCCGGTCGCTCTTGCGGAAACCGCGCTCGCGCACGTCTTTCAGCAGCGCACTGCCGTCGAGACCGAACAGGAACAGCTCGCGCTGCGCGACCCACACCGGAATGTGATTGCTCAGTGCGTCGAAACGGATCGACCACGTGCCCGATGCCAGTGCCTGATCGACGTCCGCATCGTGCGGCGCGCTCGATGTGAAGCTCGCGCGCGCGACCGACTTCGTCAGGCCGCCGACGCCGAGTGCGATCGTGATGTCGTCCGCGGACGGCTGCTTCGGATCGGTCGCGCTCACCTTCACAAGATGCCGCGCGAGCCGCGATGCCAGCGACGGATGCGCGAACAGTGCCAGCGTTTCGTCCGGCGTGAGCACGTCGCGTTCGCCATCGCCCTCCTTCACGCGCACGCGATACGGATCGATCCGCACATCGGTGAACGTGCCGTGCACGGGCGCATGAACGTACACGTCACGGTCCCATTTCGCGCCGTCGCGACGCAGCAGCACGTGCACGCTCAACGACACGCGCCGGCCGTCGCGGTCGACGCCCGTGCCCTGAAGCAGCACGTCGCCGAGCACGTCCTTCGTGCGGCGCGTCGCATCGCTCGAGAAGACGATCGCGTGCGCATCGGTATCGATGCTCGCGTGAACGTCGGGCGCATCGAGCGCGACGCGATTGCAGTCGGCGGCGGCCGCGTTCGCGAACGGGCAGCCGCTTTGCGACGCGAAGTGGTAGATCCCGCGCCCCGCGTGATCGACCGGCGCGGCATGGGCGCCGGCGCCGGCGGCAAACAGGGCGATGCAGGCAACACGGGTGGCGAGAGAAGGCATGGTCGTGGTCGGAATGAAGTCAGGGTGCGGCGTGTCGTGGCCGCGCGCGATGCGCGGCGCCGGTTCAATGACGGTGATAGGACAACGCGTCGAGATCGCGCCGGGCCGAAGCGCGCCCGGCGAGACCGAAACCCCGCGCGAGCGCACCGAGCGTATCGACGGCGGACGCCGCGATCGTGACGCCGACGGCCGCGAGATAACGCATGGCGCCGAGCCGCGGCAACTGCTGGCGATCGAGCGCGCGCAGGCTGTAGCCGAGCCGCATCGCCATCACGCAGAACGGGCCGAGCGGGCCGCTGCGTCCGAGCCACTGCCATCCTCGCGGCAGGTACGCGTTCACGAGATACGGCGTCAGCCCGACGCTGTCCTCGCCGCGCATCCAGCGCAGCTTCAGCGATTCGCGATGCGTGTCCGGCAGCCGATGTTCGGTATGCGCGGCCGGCGCGAATTCGACGGCCACACCGGCCGCCTGCATCCGCAGCCCCATCACCTGGCAGTGCGCGCGATAGACGCCGTCGAGCGGCTCGTAGCGAAATTGCGCGAACACGTCGCGCCGGAACGCGACGTTGTTCGCGTAGAAGTTGCGCGTCGCGCCGGCGCGCAGCGGGCTCGGGAAATACATGAAATCGATCGACGTCAGCGCGATGCCGAGCACGTTCGGCGCATAGCTCGTGCGCCCCGCCACCGCGACGGGTGCATCGCCGGCTTCGCGCGCAAACGGCGCGAGCAGGTGCTCGAGCCAGTCGTCGGCCGGCCGGCAATCGGCATCGCCGAACACGACGATGTCGCAGCGATCCGCGTCGACGCGATCGAACCCGTCGTTCTTCGCATCGTAGTAGCCGGTGCTCGCGCCGATCTCGACGAAGTCGATCGGTCGGCCGGCCAGCGCGACGATCTCCGCGCACGCATCGGCCGGCAGCCCGTCGTGCGTGATGATCCATTGCGCGAGTGCCGTGGGCGGCACGGTCTGCTTCGACAGCGCCGAAACGAGGCGCTTCAGGCTATCGACGGCCTGCGCGAGGCCGGCACCGCCACGCAGGTTGTTCGTTTCCAGCACGAGCGCGGCCTTCGCCGCCACGGCGTGAGCCGCCGCGCGCGTGCGCGGCGAGGTTTTCGTGATGTCCGGCATCCTGAATGTCTCCATCGTCATGCGCGAAGGCATGGATGAAACGAATGGGCGGCGAGCCCGCACGCATAGGCGGGTGCGGGTCGCTCGCGACCGTCGTCGCAAAACGGGCGGCCCGGAAGGCGCCCGCTTCGCGTGTGGTCACTCCTGGACGGACGGCGCCGATTCGGCGTCGGCATAGCGCGGCTTCGCGTTCTGCAGGTCGCGCGTGTTCTTCTGCACGGCCACCGAGCCGAACAGCGCGAGCACGAACGACATCGCGTAGAAGCCTTTCTCGCTCAGTTGCAGCGTCGCATTGAACAGGCCGACGATCAGCAGCGCGATCGACAGCAGCAGCGCGATCCAGCTGAGGCCGTAGTAGATGCCGGTGACGGGAATGCCTTCCGCGCGGTCGCGCACGCTCTTCTGCAGCGAGATCGCCGCGTAGAGGCCGAACACCAGCACGGTGAAGTAGTAACCCTTCTCGTTGAGCTGCATGCCGGCGTTCCAGAGACCGATCAGGAATGCTGCGAAACCGGCGAGCAGCGCGGCCCACGATGCGGCCACGAACGCGAACGACGGTTGCTGGATGGTGGTCTGGTTCATTGCTTTGCCCTCTCTTTCTTCTTGTTCGAAATCGTTTTCGTTGAACTGCATTTCGCGCATGGTAGCAGCTTTGGCACGCGGCAAGACGGCTTGCTTGCAGTCTTACGATTCGCGCTGCGCACGTCGCCAGCGCCCCGGCGTCGTGCCGAGCACCGCGCGAAACGCCTTGCCGAATGCGGCTTCCGACTGGTAACCGACCGCCTGCCCGATCTCCGCCTGCCCGCGCTGCGTGTCCTGCAGCAGCGCGCACGCATGCATCATCCGGATCTGTGCGACGAACGCGCCGACGCTCATTCCGGCACGCTCGCGGAAATGCCGGGCGTACGTCGCACGCGACATCGCGGATGTGTCGCCGAGCGACTCGACCGTCCACGGCTTCTCCGGTGCCTGCAGGACGGCCTGTACCGACGGGCCGAGCCGCGCATCGGCAGCGAGCGCGAGCCAGCCGGACGGCACGCGCGCGCCACGGCCGTACGCGCGCAACGCATACGCGAGCAGTGCCTGGCCGAGCGCATTCACGATCGCGCCGGCGCCCGGCTGCCCATTCGACGCCTCGGTACGCAGCACGCTCGTCAGCAGTTGCAGCGGTGCGAACCCCGATGCCTCGCGCAGCCCGACATGCAGCACGTGCGGCAGCGTGCGCATCAGCAGTTCGCCCGCGCCGCGTGCATAGACGAACCGTCCGCACAGCAGGTCCACGCTCGCGCCGCCCGGTTCGGCCGGATCGAGATTCGACTTGACCGGCAGCACCGCGCCGCCGCCGGCGCCGTGTTCGCGCAGCGCCGCAACCGGCCGCGACCGGCCCGCGCCAGCGTCGAGCAGCTCGTGCGAACCGCCCGCGGGCAGCAGCACGAAATCGCCGTCGGCGAGCTGCAGCGTGCGCCCTTCCGCGGTATGCAGCCGGCACGTCCCGGCCAGCACCAGGTGAAACGCCGCCTCGCCCGGCGGCAGCGGGTCGTGCGGCATCGCGAACGGCCCGCCGAGCAGGCAGCGCACGTCGAGCTCGACATGGCTGCGGCCCAGCGACAGCAGTTGACTCAGGGCATCCATGAGACGATTGCGCTAAAAATTGACACTCTAGCGTATCGAAACCCTCAGCGCGAACGATCAGAATAACCCTGCATCGCCCGAGATCGCGGCGCCCGCCGCCCTCCTAACCACTTCTCGAAAAGGACGCATCATGCTGAACTGGAACGAATACCGGAAGGAACTCTCGACGCGTATCGGCGACATCGCCAAGCTGTCGCCGGACACGCTGGCCGGCTACAAGGCGCTATCCGGCGCCGGCGCGAAGACCGGCCATCTCGACGCAAAGACGCGCGAGCTGATCGCGCTCGCGGTGGCGGTCACGACACGCTGCGACGGTTGTATCGCCGTGCACACGGCCGAAGCGGCCAAGCATGGCGCGACGAAGGAGGAAGTAGCGGAAGCGCTCGGCGTCGCGATTGCGCTGAACGCGGGTGCGGCGCTCGTCTATTCGGCACGCGTGATGGACGCGCTCGGCGACTGAACCTGACGGCCGCGGCGCTACCGTCGCGTGGCGGCGCCCGGCTGCATGGTTTCATGGCTGCATGTCTGCCCGGTTGCGCACCGCGCATCCGGGCACATGACGTATGACGATTGGCCAGCGTACCTGCCCGAATGGCTGGCCCGGCGCACGCGGGCGAGGATGCGCCGCGAAGTCGGCTACCATGCGCGAACGATCCATCGTGAAGGAGCGCTCCATGTGCCGCTGGCTCGCCTATACGGGTAATCCGATCCATCTGGAGACCGTGCTGTTCCGCGCGAAGCATTCGCTGATCGACCAGAGCCTGCATTCGGAGCTGGGGGCGACGACCACCAACGGCGACGGCTTCGGCATCGGCTGGTACGGGCACCCCGACGAACTGCCGTTCCGCTACCGCTCCGTGCATCCCGCGTGGAACGACCGCAACCTGCGCGAAGCCGCACGCGCGATCCGCTCGCGGATGTTCATCGCGCATATCCGCGCGGCCACCGACACGCCGGTGCAGGAAACCAACTGCCACCCGTTCCGCCACGGCCGCTGGCTGTTCGCGCACAACGGGCTGATCCGCGACTTCCACAAGCTGCGCCGCGACCTGACGATGAAGGTCGATCCCGCGCTGTTCCCGACGCTCGAAGGCTCGACCGACTCCGAACTGATGTTCCGCCTCGCGCTGACCTACGGCCTCGAGCAGATGCCGCTGCCCGCGCTCGAGCGGATGGTCGGCATGGTCGAGGAAACGGCCGCGCGCCACCGCGTGGCCGAACCGCTCAACATGACGATCTGCGCGACCGACGGCGAGCGGATCATCGCGGTGCGTTATTCGAGCGAACGACAGTCGCGTTCGCTGTTCCACAGCACGTCGTTCAAGCACCTCCATGAGCTGTATCCGCACAACCCGCGCATCGCCGAAGCCGGCGACGACGCGTTCATGGTCGTGTCCGAGCCGCTCGTCGACCTGCGCGGCGCGTGGGAGGAAGTGCCGGAGAGCATGGCGATCGTCGCGCAGGGTGCTGATGTGCAGCAGCGGCCGTTCGCGCCGCGGCGGAAGTGACGCACTGCAGTCCTGAAGAAATGGAGCGCATTCCGGTATCGAGCACGTCAGCGCGACATGGTAATCGCGGCCGTCCCGTTTTCAGTAGCCGGCACTCGCTACCGCGACGGTAGCCGGAAGGGATGCGCACCCGTGCCCGATAAAAATAATCGAGCAGGACTCCGCCAATAATGCGCCGATTCAATAACTCAGCGACGGAGTAGAGCCACGGAAGCAAACCGCGAGGACGCTTCTGCAGATTCTGCTGAATAAAAAATTAATACTCTTGCAATTTCATGCCAGCCAGGAATCGAGTGACATAATCAGCTGACGGTCGGGGATGTTTGCAGGAATTCTGCGGCACCTCTTCTGGAAATCGTCGTCATTCTTCTAACGAATACGGCACCAGTCGTTTGCTCTCCCGGCTCCCCCGGTGGCACGGGCCCCCACCGGGACTAGCTGCAAGCGCGACTGGAAGGCGAAAGGGGCGAAAATTCTACGCGCCTTTACGCCTTCTCGGCCACGCGCGTTTATTTCGATCCGTTACGAAGAACCGGAAATCATTACCGAACAGATACTGCGTGCAAGCCGTCGCACCATACATGGACAAAGCTTTATTCCTGATTAAAATATTCAAGTTACAAAAATTCAGAAGGCACGTTACAATTCGCCTACGGACGAATCCGAACCCACAATAAAGTAGCGACGCAGTTCCCGGCACATCGAATCCGAGATGACTCAAGATCTCCAGACCACTCTCCCTGTCATGCTGACGGGTAATCAATCCGTGCTTTCCAGCATGAAGCAGGATCATGCCTTCGTGGTATGGCTCACCGGGGTTTCCGGTGCCGGAAAATCGACGCTATCGAATCTCCTGAAGGAACAGCTCGATGCTCGAGGCCTTCGTTCCTTTCTGCTGGATGGCGACCAGCTCCGCGAAGGATTGAATCAGGATCTGGGGTTCAGTGACGCGGACCGCCACGAGAATATTCGTCGGACGGCCGAGGTCGCGCGCCTGATGGTGAATGCAGGGCTTGTCGTCATCGTCGCCCTGATCTCGCCGTTCCAGGAAGCGCGCGCCAGGGCACGCGCGCGCTTTGCCCCCGGGGAGTTTTTCGAAGTCTTTGTCGACGTTGAGCTGGATGTCGCGGAAGCGCGCGACCCAAAGGGGCTGTATGCGTTGGCAAGGCAAGGCGCCATTCGGCAGTTCACCGGCATCGAATCGACCTATGAAAAACCGGTATCGCCCGACGTGCATGTGCGCACGGGTAAAGCAAGCCCGCTGGAATGCGTGCACGCAATCATTCAGAAATTGCCATTGAACGGCTGATACCGGCACGACCGCCGGCTCGTCAGCTCGCCTACTACCCCCACCTTTTTCGGCGCGCCATTTTGGCGGGCGACGGTTGAACTGCCTGCTTTACGCCTCGCCGACCGACTGTCATGGTTGGCCGCGACGATCAAACCGCATCCGAACCGAATCAAGTCCGGCGGGCAGCCGGCGCGAACGGGCGCGCGGCCGCGGCAGTGCGGCGAACCCGAGCCGTTCGTACAGCGCGCGGGCCCTCGCGTTGCGGGTCAGCACGTCGAGGACGACATCGCGGCTGCCGTCGGCCGGCAATGCCCCCGTGTCCAGCGCGTCACGGAACAACGCACTGAAGATCCCCGTGCCGCGCTGTCGCTCGTCGGTTGCGCAATGCGCGACGAGAATCTGCGTACGCTTCGGCGCCGGAATTTCCGTTTCGAGAACCAGCCCGCGCAACAGCTGCCCAATCGTGCGGCGCACGCCGAAGAAGCGCGCCAGCGCCCACACGACATGCACGTCGTCGAACATCGTCCGTTGCCCGTCGTGAATCGCCATCACGGCGAGCACGCTGCCGTCGTCAGCGACCGCGACGCGATGCCGGCGCCACGAGAAGCGCCCATGGCGCGACCGGAATGCCTGCTGCAGGAAAGCGATGCAGCGCGCATCGCTTTCGCCGAGAAAAAAACCGAATTCCGCCACGCCGGACGCAAACACGAGCGGCCCGCACGACGCCGCGTCGTTCGCCTCGGCCGCACGAAACCGCACGCGCTCGCCGGCACGCGGAGCCGCTTGCGCGAACGCACCGGCCAGCGTCATCCGCTGCGCCCCGCGAGTCGCGACAACACGGCGACCGTCCGGCTGATCTGTTCCGGCTCGTGCGTCGAGCAGATGAAGAAACGCAGGCGCGCAGCCTTTTCCTCGACGGCCGGATAGAAGATCGGCTGCACGTTGATCCCTTCGTCGAACATCGCATTGGCCCATTGCGCGGCCTTCAGCGAGCTCCCCGTGATCACCGGCACGACCGCGAACCCGGCACTCGTGCCGGTATTCAGCCCGGCGGCGCGCGCTTCGTTCAGGAACTGCCGCCCGCGCGCCTGCAGTCGCACGACGCGCTCCGGCTCGGCCTGCAGGCGCTCGAGCGCGGCCAGCGACGCTTCGGCGAGCGTCGGCGCCAGCCCGACGCTGTACAGGAAGCCCGGCGCCAGATGGCGCAGCATGTCGACGAGCGGCTGGCAGCCGGCGATGAAGCCGCCGCAGCCGGCCAGCGTCTTGCTCATCGTGCCCATCCACATGTCGACCTGGTCGGGCGCGACGCCGCAATGCTCGCGGATGCCCTTGCCGGTCGCGCCGAGCACGCCGAGCGAATGCGCCTCGTCGACCAGCAGGAATGCACCGTGGCGCGTTTTCACGTCGACGAAGCGCTGCAGGTCGGGGAAATCGCCGTCCATGCTGTACAGCCCTTCGATCGCGATCAGCACGTGCCGGTATTCGCGGCGCACGCGCGCGAGCAGTTCGTCGAGCGCCTGCCAGTCGTTGTGCGCGAAGCTCAGCCGCTTCGCGCCGCTCAGCTGCGCGCCCTGCACGATGCTGTTGTGCGCGAGCGCATCGTGGACGATCAGGTCGCCCGGGCCGAACAGGGCGCCGATCACGGTCACGTTCGTCGCGTGGCCGCTCACGAACGCGACGCAGTCGTCGGTTTCGTAGAACGTGGCCAACGCGCGTTCGAGATCGCGCTGCACCGGGCGTTCGCCCGCGACCATCCGGCTCGCCGATGCCGACGTGCCGTACCGGTCGATCGCGGCTTTCGCGCGCGCGGACACGTCCGGATCGCCAGCCAGGCCAAGGTAGTTGTAGTTTGCGAAGTTCAGGTATTCGCGTCCGCCGATCTGCGTCGTCGCACCGGCGACGCCGTCGTGCACGCGGAAAAACGGCGAGTCGACACGCAGCTTCTCGCCCATCTCGCGCATGATCCTGACCTGCTGATACTGCGGCATCGATTCGAAGCGGCTGCGCGCCGATGCGGTCTGCGCTGCCTGCGTGCCGGGCACGCCCGGTGCCGCGGCAGCATCCGTCGCGCGCTCCAGCTGCCGTTTCAGCGCTTTCGCCGCCAGTTGCTGGCGAAGATGCTCTCCCAGTGCCATTGCTTCCTTCGCTTAATCTCGAAAAGACGCTATGTTACGCCGCGCGTCATGAAAAGACGTGGTGTCACGCGTCGGAAAACTCGGCCCACTGCCACGCGTCGGGTGCGGCCAGCAGCGCGACGACCAGCCGGAAATTCATCTCGTGGCTCGGCCGCAACGCGCTCACGCGCGCCAGCAGCGGCGCGCCGGCCAGCGCGAGATCGCCGACCAGGTCGAGCACGCGGTGCCGGACGAATTCATCCGGCAAGCGCATCCCGCCCAGCACGCGGCTGCCGACGATGGACGCGGTGCACGACGGCCGTGCGCCGCGCAGGATCGGCACGCCGCGCAGATAGCCGGCGACGATCGCCGGCACGGCCCATTTCACGCGCCCGTACGAGCGCGACGGCGCGATTTCGGTTTCGAATGCGGCCGGCGTCAGCGCACCGTCCCAATGCATGTCGCCGAAGCCGCGCAGGTCGTTGCGCACGCTCAGTTCGTAACGCGGCGCCGGCTCGATCCGCATTTCGCGCCGCTGGTCACCCTCGCCATCCCCGACGACGACGGGCCGCAGCACGCGGATAAAGCGTTTCGGCGCATCGAGCGCGACCCGGCCGCACGCGCGGATGGCATCCACCCACGGCGTGGCGCTGCCGTCGAGAATCGGCACTTCCTCGGCGTCGATCTCGACGATCGCGTGATCGATCTCGCATGCGAGCAGCGACGCGAGCAGATGCTCGATCGTGCGAACGCCGACGCCGTCGGCATTGCGCAGCATCGTGCAGAGCGGCTGGGCGCGGCGCAGCGCGGGATCGACCGGCAGCGTCGCGAGCGTGCGCCCCTGCGCGACGCGACGGAACACGATTCCCGTCACGCCGTCTTCCGGCCGCGCGGGCAGGATCCGCACCCCCACCCGGCGCCCCGTGTGCAGCCCGTGACCATCGATCGCCAGCGGACCTGCCAGCGTGCCCTGGCGCGTCGCCCAGCCGGACGGCGCGCTCATCGCGCGACCTCCAGCGTCGGCGACACCTGGCCCGCCACGGGCGCCGCCCGCGTATCGAGCATCGCGCGCGCTTCGCCTTCGATCGCGTGTTTCGCGGCAAGCGCCGCAACGGCCTCCTGAGCGGCATCGGTCGCCGCCCCGGCGTCGGACGCATCGGCCGACGCGCCGATCGAATCGACGATGCGTCCGGCCAGCGTCGTCACCGACGCGCCCTCGGCAATCGCCATCACCGACAGCTTGACCTCGAACGCTTCCTCGACCGCCAGGCCGAGCTCCATCCCCATCAGCGAATCCATGCCCATGTCGAGCACCGACTTGTCGAGCGCGATGCGATCCGGCGTCATGTGCAGGATCCGCGCGATCTGCGCCTGCAGCATCCGGGCAACCAGCGCGATAGCTTCGTCGCGCGGCAAGGCCAGCACTTCTTCCCGCAACTGCGTGCCGCCGTCGCGCGCATCGCCGCCCTTCGCATGCGATTGCAGCAGCGAATACCGGCGTGCCTTCGCGGCGGGCATCCCGCGCGCCACGGCATGCCAGTCGAGCCGGACCACGGCTTCGCCGGCCGCGCCCGCGACCAGCGCGCGCTCGAGCGCGGCCATCGCCTCGTCGGACGTGATCGATGCACCGCCGATCCGCGACTGCAACGCCTCGCGTGTATCCGCGTGGCGCGCGAGGAAGCCGACGTCCTCGAGCGGGCCCCACGCCATGAACGTGCCGGGCAACCCGGCCGCGCGGCGATGTTCGACGAGCGCCTCGAGGAAGGTGTTGGCCGCGACGTAGTTCGACTGCCCCGGATTGCCGAGATAGGTCGTCGCCGACGAATAGACGACGAACAGGTCGAGCGGCAGCGCGCGTGTCGCGCGGTGCAGGTTCCACGCGCCGGCCACCTTCGGTGCGAGCACCGTGGCCATCCGCGCATCGTCGAGATTGCGCACGAGGCCGTCGTCGATCGACATCGCGGAATGCAGCACGCCCTTGAGCGGGCTGCCGCGCCGCACGATCGCGGCAATCATCGCATCGACCGCCGCGGCATCGGTCACATCGCACGAGACGACATCGACCGTGACGCCGAGCGTCGCGCGCCAGCGCTCGACCTCCTCGCGGGCCGCACCGGCAAGCTCGCCGGAACGGCTCGCCAGCGTCAGCCGGCGAGCGCCGCGCTCGACCATCCAGCGCGCGCTCGCAAACCCGAGCCCGCCCGTGCCGCCGACCACCAGGTACGTGCCATGCGGATCGAGCGCGAGCGAGCCCGCGCGCGTGACACCGCGCGTCGGCGCCGGCGTGCCGGACGGATAGGTCACGAGTACCTTGCCGATCTGGCGCGCCTGCTGCATGTAGCGGAACGCATCCTCCGCCCGTTCGGCGGGGAACGCGCGATACGGCAGCGGATGCAGCACGCCTGCGGCGAACAGCGCCATCACTTCGCCGAACAGGCGTTCGGTCAGCTCCGGCAACGCACCCATCAACTGGTCGGCATCGATGCCGAAATAGCTGATGTTGTTGCGGAACGGCCGCAGCCCGATGTGGCTGTTTTCGTAAAAATCGCGCTTGCCGAGCTCGAGGAAACGACCGAACGGACGCAGCGTGTCGATGCTGCGCACCATCGCTTCGCCGGCGAGCGAATTCAGCACGATGTCGATGCCCTGCCCGCCCGTCAGCACGCGAATGTCGTCAGCGAACGCGAGGCTGCGCGAATCGAGCACATGGTCGGCACCGAGCAGGCGCACGAACTCGCGCTTCTCGTCGCTGCCGGCCGTCGCGAACACTTCCGCACCGAAGTGGCGCGCAAGCTGGATCGCAGCGATCCCGACGCCGCCCGCGCCGCCGTGCACGAGCACGCGTTCGCCGCGACGCAGCCGCGCGAGTTCGACGAGCGCGTAATACGCGGTGAAGAACGTGGTCGGCACGGTCGCGGCTTCCTCGAACGTCAGACGCTCGGGTTTCAGCGCGATCGCTTGCGCGCGCGTCCTGACGCGCGTCGCGAACGAGGCCGGCGCGAAGCCGAGAATCGCATCGCCCGGCGCGAATGCCGTCACGGCACTGCCCACGCGGACGACGCGGCCGGACAGTTCCATGCCGATCGTCGCGCCCGCGAAACCGGTCTCGACCGCCTCATCGGACAACAGCCCCATCGCATACATCACGTCGCGGAAATTGAGGCCGGTCGCAACCGGCTCGATCTCCACCTCGTCCGCGCCCAGCGCGCTTTCCGGCAACGCGAACCATTCGAGATTGCGCAACGAGCCCGGTGCATCGAACGCGAGCACGGCCGCACGCGCGATCGCGCCATCGCTGCGGGCTGCGGCCTGCGCGGCCGTCAGCATGCGCGGCACCAGACGCCCGTGTGCGCCCAGGACGACTTCTTCCTCGACCGCCGAGCCGGTCAGCTCGCGAATCAGTGCGTCGGGAATCCCGTCCACCGCGCGATCGACGTCGATCAGGCGGCACGCGAGTTCGGGATGCTCGTTCGCCAGCACGCGACCGAGGCCCCACAGCGTTGCCTGTTCCGGATGCGCATTCGCGGCCCCGGCGAACGGCGCGCCGCCGCGCGTGACGACGGTCAAGCGCGTGGCCGCGTTCGGCTGCGCGCCGAGCGCGCGGACGAGCGCCGCCAGCGCGATCGCGCCGTGACGCTGCGCAGCCATCAGGCCGTCGCCCGTCGCCGATTCGGCCAGCGGCGTTTCCGGTGCGCAGAACACCACGTGCGCCGGCTGCCCGGCCGGCAACGACGCGATCGCGTCGGCCGCATGCGCGATGTCCACGATGTCGGCCGGATAACCCGCGCGCGCCAGCGCATCGGCCAGTTGCCCGCCGAAACCGCCGGCGGCACCCGGCGCGTGCATCACGAGCCATTGTTCGTTGCGTGCGAGCGTGTCGAGATCGCTCGCGTCGCCGGTGCGTTGCGCAGCAGCGGCGCTCGCGGGGTTGCGCGCGATGACGAACGTCGGCGTACCGTCCAGATCGAGCGATTGCTCGACGTGCCGCACGACGTCGACATAACCCGCGCGTGCGAGGGCTGCCTCGAGATCCGCCGGCGCCAGCGGCGCGGCGGCAGCGGCTTCCGTCGACGTTGCCTGCGAGGCGAACACGATGTCGGAGAAGCGGCCGTGGCGCGACTCGGCCAGCAGCAGCAGTCCGCCCGGCGCCAGCCACGACCGCATCGCATTCAGTGCATCGACCACATCATGACGGTCGCTCAGTGCGCGGTTCGCGACGATCAGGTCGTAAGGCCCGGCGTCATCGGCCGACAGCGACAGCCGCTCGCCCGACTGCAGCGCCACCGTGCGCACCACCGCTTCCGCATCCGTGTCGAAACCGGCCAGCTGGCCGGCCGTCGCCGCGATCGTGTGGTCGCAGCGCGCCGCAGCGAGATGCATGCCGAGCGTCTGCAGCACGTCGCCGTCCGTCGCGCCGAGTTCGAGCACGCGCAGCCGGCGTGCCGGCTGCCATGCATCGACCGCCTGCTCGACGCTTGCGGTCAGCAACGCGTGCACGTGCTGCCACGTCGGCGACGCGGCAAGGAGCTGCTCGACCAGGCTGTGCCCGGTCGGCGACAGCAAGCGGGCGCCATCCTTCGCGCCGCCCAGCACGTCGGGCAACGCCGCGCCGCAATGCGCGAGCAGCGTCAGTTCGGCCACGTGCCCCGGCGATTCGGCCAGCAGCCCGCGCCACAGCTCGTCGAGCGGCGGCAGCGCCGCGCACGCTGCGTCGTCGCGCACGAGCAGCGCGCCGTCGCGATGAGCGAGACCATCCTCGACCAGCATGTCGGCAAGACGCGCGGCCAGCGCCGCACGCCCGGCCGCCGGCTGCCACGTGCCGGCGAAGGCACCGAGCGCATCGAACGCGCGCAGCGCGTAGAGGCTCGCCAGCACGTCGAGCAGCGGCAGGATTTCGGTCAGATGCTGCGTCCGGCGGACGTCGTTACCGGTTGCCTCCAGCCGCGCGACGGCCTGCGCGAGCAGCGCGTCTGGAGCCGGCAAACCGGCTGCATCGACGTCGCCCGGCAGCGGCATGTCTTCAAGGCGATAGACGAAGCGTGCAGGCAGGTTCTGCCGACGGCCGACGAGATCGACGCGCCGGAACCGGCAACCGCCGAGCCGCGCGACGATCGCGCCCCGCGCGTCGAGGAATTCGAAATGCGCGACGATCGAATGCGGGCTGTGCCGGTCGATCTGCACGCGCACCCGCTCGACCGTGTCGCCGCGCAGATAGTCGACCCGGCCGATCTGCACCGGCACGTAAGCCGGATGCTCGCCTTCGCGGGCGTGCGCCGCCAGCAAGGCGAACAGCGGATGAAACCCGCTGTCCATCAGCGCCGGATGCAGCAGATACGCGGACAAGGCCCGCGCATCGCCGCATGCGGCCGGCGCGGCGACGTCCGCCAGCGCCTCGCCGTCACTCGCGGCAACCCGCACGGTGCGAACCCAGCGGAACGCCGGCCCGTAGCCGAGGCCGATGGCCGCGGTGTTTGCGTACAGCGTGTCGCCGTCGGCCGCGGGCAGCGCGAGCAGACGATCGAGCACGGCGGACGGCACGATGCTCGTATCGCCGAGCGCGTTGCCGCTTTCCAGCATCCGCCCCGTCACGTTCAGCGTCCACGCGCTGTCGGACATCCGGTCGCGCGTCTCGATCGTGAAGGTCGCGGTGCGCGGCTCGATCACGAGCCGGAACAGTTTCGCCTGCTGCGGCTGGAATACGACCGGCGTGCGGATCTCGACGTTTTCGAGTGCCGCATCCGGCGTATCGAAGAAGGTCCGTGCCGCGGCGAGGGCCATTTCCACGTAACCCGCGCCCGGGAACGCCACGCCGCCGTCGACGACGTGATCGGCCAGCATCGGCAGCTTCGCCGGATCGAGCTGGTTTTCCCACGCGAATGCGTGCTCATGCAGGCGATAGCCGAGCAGCGGATGCTCGCGACGGCGATTGACGAGGCCGTAGCCTTCGACGGTCGGCGTCAGCCAGAAGTGGTCGCGCTGCCACGGATAGGACGGCAACGTGGCACGCGATTGGCCCGGCGCAAAGCGGTCGGGATCGACGCTCGCGCCGTGCGCGATCGTCGCGAGAATCGCCTGCCGCAGCGTCGCCGCGCTGCCGTGACCGCGCTTGAGCGTCGGCAGCGCCGTGCCGGTTGCGCCGGCGGCCGTGAGCGCCTGCTTCACGTACGTACGCAGGATCGAATGCGGCGAAACCTCGACGAACAGGCGCACGCCCTGCTCGATCAGATGCGCGATGCCGTCACCGAAGCGCACCGGCTCACGGATATTGCGCCACCAGTAGCGCGCATCGAGCTCGGTACCGGCAAGCGCGCCGCCGGTCACGGTCGACACGAACGTGCCGTTGCCCAACTGCGGCCGCAGGCTCGCCAGTTCGGCCAGCACGACCGGCTCGATGCGATCCATGTGGCTGCTGTGGAACGCGTAGTCGAGATCCAGCATCTGGAAGAACTTGCCGCTGCCGCGCAGCGCCGCTTCCAGTGCCTGCAGACCCTGCAGCTCGCCCGCGAGCGTCACCGCATCGGGGCTGTTGATGCCGGCGATCTCGACACGGCGCGCAAGCCCGTGGCGCGCGATCAGTTCGCGCGCCGCTGCATCGCCGATACCGATGGCCGCCATCCGGCCGCTGCCGCGCGTCATCGCCTGCGCGCGGCTGCGGATCTTGATCACGCGCACCGCATCGGCGAGCGACAGCGCGCCCGTCACCCACGCCGCCGCAATCTCGCCGACGCTATGGCCGATCGCTGCGTCGTAACGCATCCCGTGCGCGTCGATCACGCGGATCATGCCGACCTGGATCGCGAACAGCAGCGGCTGCGCGTTCTCCGTCGCGGCGAGCCATTCGGCGCCCGCGCCGGCCAGCCATTCCGCGCTCGGGCCACCGCGCATCACGTCGACCAGCGACGGGCTGCCGTCGGCGCACCACAGCGCGTCGACTTCGTCGAGCGCCGCGCGGAAGACGGCGTTCTCCGCATAAAGCTCGTTGCCCATCCCGACCCACTGGCAGCCGTTGCCCGAGAAGACGAGCGCGGTGCGTGGCGTGTCGGCCGGGGCCTGGCCGGTCGCCACGCAGGCGGGCAACCCTTCCGGTGCCGGCTGGGCCAGCGCCGCGAGTGCCGCACGGCCTTCGGCCGCGTCGGCCGGCGCGACGATCGCGCGATGCTCGAGCCATTGACGACGACGTGCGGCCGCGGCGGCAAGCGCCTGCCAGTCACCGCCGTTGTCGAGCATCGACAGATAGCGGCCCGCGAGCGCGCCGAGCGCATTCGCGCTGCGCGCGGTCAGGACGAGCGGAGACAACTGCGCGTGAGTCGGCTCGGGCGCGGCCGCCGACGCCTCGTTTGCAGCCGGCGCCTCGGTCAGCACGACGTGTGCGTTCGTCCCGCCGAAGCCGAACGAGTTGACGCCGACCGTCAGCGGCGCGTTGCCCGCGTCGAGCGGCATGAAGCGATCGACGACACGCAGACGCCCGCCGTCGAAATCGATGCCCGGATTGGGCGTGACGAAATGCAGCGAGCGCGGTACCGCGCGATGCTTCAGGCACAGCACGGCCTTCAGCAGCCCGGCCATGCCGGACGCCGTTTCGAGGTGGCCGATGTTGGTCTTCACCGAACCGATGAGCAGCGGACGATCGGCCGGGCGCTCGCCCGACACGACGTCGATCAGCGCACGCGCCTCGATCGGATCGCCGACCGCCGTGCCGGTGCCGTGTGCCTCGAGATACGCCAGGGACTGCGGATCGATGCCCGCGCGCGCGTAGACGCTGCGCAGCAGCGATGCTTGCGCGGCCGCGCCCGGCACGCTGATACCGCCCGGCGAATGGCCGACCGAGTTCACGCCGGAGCCGGCGATCACCGCATGGATCGTGTCGCCGTCGGCGAGCGCGCGGTCGAGCGGCTTGAGCAGCACGAACGCGCCGCCTTCCGATCGGACATAACCGTCGCCGGTTGCATCGAACGCGCGGCAACGGCCGCGCGGCGACAACATCGACGCCTTGGAGAAGCTGACGAAACCGAACGGGTGCAGCAGCAGGTTGACGCCGCCCGCGAGCGCCATGTCGGCTTCGCCGGACTGCAGTGCCTTGACGGCCTGGTGGAGCGCGACGAGCGACGACGAGCAGGCCGTATCGACGGACATGCTCGGGCCGCGCAGGTCGAACAGGTAGGACACGCGGTTCGACGCGATACTCAGGGTGTTGCCGGTCGCCGAATACGGATCGATCACGTTCAGATCGTCCATGTTGCGGTTGCCGTAATCCATGCTGGCGGCGCCGACGAAGACGCCGCAGTTGCTGCCGCGCATGTCGGCCGGGCGCACGCCCGCGTCCTCGAACGCTTCCCATGCGAGTTCGAGCAGCAGGCGCTGCTGGGGGTCCATCTGGGCCGCTTCGCGCGGGGAAATGCCGAAGAACGCGGCGTCGAAGCCGGCGACGTTGTCGACGACGCCGGCCGAGAACGTGTAGCTCTTGCCCGGTTCGCGCTTGGACGGGTGCTGGTAGAAATCGGTGCCGAAGCGATCGGCAGGGATTTCGGTCACTGCGTCGCGTTCGTCGCGCAGCAGTTGCCAGAAGTCGCCAAGATCGTTAGCGCCCCCGGGAAACCGACAAGCCACCCCAATTATTGCAATCTTACTGTTCATCTTTTATGTCGCTTTCTCGGATGCGCACGGCTGTTTCGTGCGGTTTCCGTCATCTTGTACCACATGCAGCAGTGCCGATCCGAGTTCCTCGGCCGCCAGATTTCGGCATTCGGGGGTATCTGCGCCGTAATTCCGCCAAATGAAGTAGTCGCTGTTTTGCGGATTAACGCCCAACTTTTCGAATACGTGAGGCAGTGCGGGAACGTGGTCGCCGTAGAAACAAACAACCGTTTCACGATCGCTGGTACGCAAATAATCGAGCAAGCGCCCGATCATTGCGTCTGCATTTTCAATGTGCCGTAAATATGCCGTCAAGTCGCGCCAAGAGGCGTCTTCGCCAAGAGTATGCCTCGAAGACGATTCACCAGGCAAAACCTGCTCGAGGTGCAATGGGCCGTGGTTTTCCATTGTCATCGCGAAGACGAAGCGCGGACGCTCGCCCTCCCCCGACTCGAGTTCCGCGACAATCGCATCGGACACTGCCGCGTCCGCCACGTAGGCGCCTGCCCGAGCCGCCGACGAAAAGTGACGGATATCGAAAAAGCGCGCAAAGCCGAACAACGGAAATACCCGGTCGCGCCCAAAAAAAGAGGCGTAATAGGGATGAATCGCGACTGTGTCGTAGCCGCAACGGGCAAACCAAGAGGCAAGCGAGGCGATTTTGCTTCTTACAAAAACATATGGGTAAAAACGTGCATACCCGAGCGAAAAGGATTCCAAGCCGGTCAGCACCGCGAATTCCGTCCGCATGGTGTTTGCCCCCCAAGCAGGCACGGCCATTTCGCCATGCCGAACCGCCTCGCGACGCGCTTCGTCGAAGCGCCTGAAGAGCCCCGGCGCGATCGTGTCGCCGAGCCTGCGCGCGTCGAAAAACGATTCGCTCTGGATCGCGATCACGTCCGGACGCCGCACCGACTTGCCGGTCGCGAACGGCCCGGTCGCCATAACGTCACGGAACCGCCCGAACGTGGCGGGACTCAGCCCGTTGAGCAGATAGGCGACGAACACGGCAAAAAAGCCGCATCGACTCTGATCCGCAACGGGATCAAGCGTAAGCGGCACGCGTGCGGCCAAAATCACGGCAAGCACGATCGACAGGCCCACCGCAAGCCAGGCCAGCACATTGAAGCCGGCGCACACCGGCCGCTCAGCAATAAAGCCTGCGATCACAAGCACGATGCCGGCGCCGATGGCGACTACCTTGCCGACACTCAGGAATGGCAAGTAAAGACGGGGATGCGAAAACAACTGGCTGAACAGGCTCAGATCGGTAAAGACGAACGGCTCACGCAGCGACTCGTACTTCGCGTTGCTGACCGCAGCGACGAGACCGACGAGCGCAAGCGATGCACCGGCCGCAAACAGCGGCCGAGAGGTGGCGGCAAATACCAGATCGAAAACGAAGAATACTGACAGAATGTGAAGCACTGACGACAGCAGCGGCCGTCGCAGCGGCGCGCGCGGAACCGCGATCGCATCGACCGCGAAAGACAGCGCAATGGTGACCGCCAGCGTCACGACAAGACGCGAGTTCAATTGACCCGTTCCTTCGACGGCAGGTATGACAGACGATCGAGAATGGTGTCGGCGACCGCAACGGGCAAAAGCGTCAGGAGCCGCATGCCGAACGCGAGCAACTTCGGAAATGCGATCTCGCTACGACCGGCATCGAGACATTGGCGGATATGGGCGGCCGAACGCTCGGCACTCCAGAGAAATGGCTTGTCGCCTGGAAACACATCGCTCATCGCCGTTTTCACGAAACCGGGCAGAACGACCGTGACACCGACGCCATCGCGAGCCAGCAACGGGCGCACCGAATCGCCGTAGGCCTTGATCGCGGCTTTGCTCGCGCAATAGGCAGGCGAGATCGCCATGCCGCGCAATGCGGCGATCGAGCTGACTATCGCTATTCTCCCACGCCTACGCTCGCGCATCCGGTCGACGACCGGCAGGACCGTATGCAATGCGCCGTAGAGATTCGTGTCGATGACGCGGGCCGTGCGCTCGAGGTCTTCCCAGTCGCTGGCGTCGGTGATCGTGCTCGCCACGCCAGCATTCGCGATCAGCAGATCGATCGGGTGGAGGCGATCGAAATCGGCCAGCCATGCGGCGATCGCCTCGGCGTCACGCACGTCGACTGTACCCGTGTCGACCATGGCGCCTCGCGCGCGGCAGGCCGCGGCCGTTCTCTCGACTTCGACGAGGTCGCGACCGACAAGACCGAGTGTTGCATCCGGTCGCGCATAGGCGAGCGCGAGCGCACGACCGAGGCCAGCACTCGCGCCGGTGATGACGATGCTTCGAGGCAGTTGATCAGGCATCCGCGCGATCCAGGCGCTCGACCGCCCCCGCAACCGCCATCTCGATGCCGGTTCGTGTGTAGAAATCGCCGTTGATTTGCGTGTGATGCATCACGTAGTCCAGGAAGGCGTGATAGAGATGCATGTCCGGCAGCGTACCGCCCTGCCAGAAATCGTCGAGCTTTCCCTGCCAAGTCAAGCCGGGCATATTATAAATGGCAGTCCCGAGCGCTACCAGCGGACGCTCGTGGTGCAGTGCCGACAAGCCAACCGTACTGTTCACCACGACCACGCCGTGCGCATGCTCGAGCAGCGTCGGCAAGTGGCCCGAGTTGATGAAACGCAGCCGGGTGCCGATACCCGCCTCGCGCGCTATCGACATCGCGAAGCGATGATATTCGATCATGCCGGTGTCGAGCGGGTGGTTCTTGATCAGCAGCGTCGCGTCTTGCGGCGCATGCCGTGCAAACGAACGGACGACGTAGTCGATCGCATCGCGTACCCCGTCGAACGGCGAATGCACAACGATTTGCGCATCGGAATTGAGCTGAAGCGGAAACAGGTAATAGGGGCAGGCGGTGTCGAGCAATTCGCGTGTGACTGCCTCGGCCTGACGGTGATGGCGCCCCTGCAACAGCGCGCGAAGCGCAAGTCCTGCGTATTCGACGACCCCGTTGCGCGGCCGGTGGCTGCGGTAGCGCGGAAAGCGCCACGCAAGCAGCGCGTTGGCAACACGATACGTGATGTCGTGAAAGACGCGCTCGTAAAGGTTATAGCCAGTCGGCTGGCCGGGTTGAGCGGACGGGACGACATCCCGCTGACGCAGATATTCGGACGGATCCGTCGGCATCAGCGAGCGTCCGTTGACACCGTGGCGTTCCAGCGTGATCCAGTGAGGGCGGACATAACCCTCCTCGAACACATGCACGCGCAGCCCGAGTGACTCGGATATCGGATGCATGTGCCGGTTGACCTCCCTGCAATCGCCAAACATGATGACATCGGTGATTCGCTCACGACGCACGAGATCGGCGTACCACTCGGACAGATTCGAGGGCGCTCCCCGGTAGTTGACGTTCGGGCCGCCTCCGTCGTAGAACCAGTCGCCCCCGCAGAAATTGATTCGGCGAACGACGTGACCACGTGCACGAAGGGCGATGGAAAGCCGGGCAAAAAAAGACGACGCCGTGCCTTGCAGCACTAGAAATGAGCGAGGCATGGTATGGGGAACGCGGACTTATTCGAAAAATTGGCCTGCTCTTGTTGATCCTGGCCGTGCACACACTGCGGTGCCAGACCGTGCCGCCGCCTCCCGACGACGGCCGATAAATATACCACTCCGAATGTGACAAGCCCACCGACAGCCCGCGGGAATTGCCCCCGTCGATATGGCATGCCAACGGCAACACCCTGCAAATCGCTTTCGAGTTTCGATCCGGGAGAACGCCGCCGGCAAGCGACGGTCATACGCATTGAGGCCACCGCCAACAGACCCTTGAAAGCAAGCAGCCGCAGGCACCCCACTGCGACCGTGCAGGAATTGAAAGAACGCCATGAAAACAGGGAACAAACGATATCGGTGTACTGCTATCGCGTCAAGCAAAAACTCCATCAAAGCGGCACTACTGACATCGATTATTACGGAAACGATACTCGTCCGCGCTCTTCGCCTCCCCCTGCTCGCAGCAAGGCTGCGTTATTCGGAATGGAGAAAAAAACATGCAATTGAAATCATAAAATACCACCGAAAAACCGCAATCTCGTGCCTTCTGGGACTCGGTCTTGCAGGCACCAGTTGTTTAGTCCCGTCATATGCCGACGATCTCACTTCCCGTGCCGAAAATGGCTTGAATACCGTCCATCTCGATTCCTCCCGGTTATTTCAGTTGCCGGCCTCCGGAAGCGTCCCTTGCTCGATCACCGACAAATTGTCGGATAGCGACAACGTGTTCGACTTCATGTCGCCGGCGCAGATCGCCGATGTCAAAGCCGGTACTGCCAGTATCGACGTGTCGAAAGCCATCCAGGCCTGCATTGACTACCAATCGAGCAAACGGCGCGGCGGCACCTGCGATCTGCCATCCGGGGTGTACCTGGTCAAGTCGACCCTGCGGGAAACTCGCTCGCACATCAGGCTGCGCGGCGCCGGCAAATCCGCGACCGTCATTGCAACCGATTCGGACATCGTCGATATAGTTGTCGGCCCGAACCCGGTCACTCCCCTGGTCGGCAACGACATCATCGACATCGGCTTCTTCCACACAAATGCCATCGTCAAAACGAAACCGCACGTCGTCTTGCTGTCTCCCATTCAGTCCACAATTCGCGCGTCATTTACAAATGGCGCATATGGAATATTCCTGTATGGCGGGCAGGGTATAAAACTAGACGAAATCGTCGCGCCGGGAAACTACGATCCGGAGGCCGGCCCGACGCACAATTCACACACCGCCATTTCGCTGCTTCCCCTGAGCGCCGCATCAGGGTACAAAGCGTCAACCGGCGCTGTCGAATTGCCGACCGAAGTGGAAATCTCAAGCCCTTACATCAATGGCCCTCTATTGAAAGGCTGGCAATACGGCATTTCGATCTTTGGCGGGGAACACATCACACTCGACGGCACCTACTATATCGGGCAATCAACGGTCGACAACGTGCATATCGAACAGCGCGCCGACAACAAGCTGATACTGGAGCCCACATTGACGCCGGGAGGTTACATCGACGGGGCCGGTCGCGCCGGTGTGTGGGTCGGCGGACCGTCAGGCAACGGATCGCAATATATCGGCCAGTTGTCGATATATTCGACGATCAAGGGTCAGTCGGGCTCAGGCCTCGACGGCATTGTCGTCGACGGCACCCAGCGCGGCGGCGCTTATCCGCAGGCCGTCATCAATGCCACCTTGTCCCCGGCGCAAGTGAGCGGATGGCGTCGACACGGAATCAATCTGACCGGCGGCCAGAACATCAACATCCCTTCACCCAACATATTCGGCAACAGTTTCCTCAAGGTCGGCGAAGGTAACGGTATCGATATCGGCCCGCATGCCACCGGCGTTCGCGTATCCGGCGGACGCGTCGGCGGCGATGCTTATGGCAGAGGTACCGGAAACCAGGCTCAAGGCATCGCGATCTCGCCTGCATCCAGAAACGTGACGGTCACCGCCGTGGACCTGAATGGCAATCAGTCGCCGACCAACGGCGTTTCGAATGCCGGGGCGAGCAACAACCAGATTACCGACTCCCCGGGATTCAGCGGAAACCGGGCCACTGTTTCGCCGCAGTTTCCGGCGTCCGGCAAGGAATTCAAAAACCCCCTTGGGTCACGCGCACTCGTATTGATTCGGGGCGGGAATATCTCGTCAATCGACCTGAACGGGCATCCGCTTTTCAATTCGGCACCTGAAGCGCCCTTTCCGGTCGCACCAGGCGATATCTTACGAATCAACTATTCGTCGCGCCCTGACTGGACCTGGTGGCCGCAATGAGCCGCCCGGTCTGAAACGGACGAACACCGGCCAATCGCTGCCGTTTCAGGACGTGTACCGGGAAGCGCGATACGGCCGGCAACCCGGCGCCCGGCGCAAGGCCGTCAAACCGCCCTGAAATCAACGTACCCGGATTTTCTCCACGTCGAGAAATGATCCAGCAGCGCATAGAACTCCACATTGGTCGGCATGAGTCGACGCAAATGAAGAAGGATGTCGAAGCCCAACGTATCGCGCGTAACCACCGCGTCGGATTTATTCTTTTCCAGCCGTTCGCCACCTTCCGAATCAGCAATGAAATCGTTCACCCTATCCGACTTGACCGCAAACACACCAAACCTGAGCATGTTATCGATGATCGCCCGCGCATCATCCGGAGAATTACTCGGCTCACCAAGATAATCGAAATATATATTTGAGACGTTGCGACGAAAAAATTCCGATCCGCAATAATTCACGAACCAGTCACTGGGACCGGCACCAGAACTCTGCCACTCATCGACGAACGGCCGCCATTGCGCCCCCCACGCCTCGTCATTGTTGCGCACCATCGTAAAAGCGAAATTGAAATACGAGATCGCTACGTCGATCGGGTCACGAATAGACGTAAAGATCACACCAACATCGCTCAAATTGATGGTTCGATCGTAAAACTCCAGCGTCCTGTGACCCGAGAAAACGATTCGGCGAGACTGCGTGTGATCTCGATACAGCGCCACGAGCGTCGATATATCGAAGCAGGCATTGCGCAGCAGAGTCGAATTAGCATCAAGGAGATTGTTTACCGTGGTTCCCGCCGTCTTGGGAATATGGATGAAAATATCCATACCCTTGTTTTCGATCGTCTTTGCAAAAACGATCTCGCCGATGACTTTGTTCTCCTCGGAGAAAACAAGGTCATGAAGCAACCCCAGGTCAGCCTTCCGGTTCAACTCCGTCGCCGAGCCGATTCCCCATACGCGCTCAGGAGGGCGGTCGAAAATTATGCGGTAAAGATTTCTGCGATCCAGCCCCTCGAGAAACTTACAGAGTTCCGTATTGCCGTGGGTGTGCGCGACCCATGCCTCTTTCCCGACGGCTTCACCGACGAAGGAATTCGAAAGCAAGGTATATAACGTGAGGCGATCCGCCTGATTATTTGATTCGCGCCTGCTGATTTTCATGTTTTCCTTGTACTGGTCTTCGTTGCCCCAAGAAGACTCAGGCATGAAACCTGGCTCGCACATGCCTTTCCTCCTCGCACTCCACCACCAACCGGGCGCTTAGCACACGCCGCAATCGCCCGCTCGCCTCACCCGAGCCACTCAATCAAGAACGACGCCCTGCCGGAATGCCGTCAGATATGATTGTAAAAATCATATGCATCGTCAACTTCGTCAAAATGATGCAGCCTGCCGCCCTCGAGCACGCATGCGCGATCACAATACTCTTTCACGGTGATTGCATCGTGCGAGACCAGAATCATCGCGCGATCCTTGCGCCTTTCGAACAACTCGTATTTGCATTTCTCGTGGAATCTTCGATCGCCCACAGCGATCACTTCATCGATGAGGAAGCAATCGAATTCGACCGCCATCGAAATCGCAAATGCGAGGCGCGCACGCATGCCACTTGAATATTTTTTTACCGGCTCACGCAAATACTCTCCGAGCTCGGAAAATTCCTCGACAAACGGCAGTGCGTTTTCAAAGGATGCCTGATATACCCGGCACACAAATCGCAAATTATCCAGCCCCGTCAGGCTACCTTGGAACCCGCCGGAAAATGCGAGTGGCCAGGAAACGCTCATGCTCCGGGAAATCCGGCCGGACGACGGCAACTCGGAACCGCTGATCAGGCGGATGATGGTCGACTTGCCCGCACCGTTTCTGCCCAGGATGCCGATCCGTTCACCGGGATTGATGGTCAAATTCACGCCATCGAGAACCAGCCGCTGTCCGTTCCGGGTCGAATAATATTTCCTGACGTCATCGAGCTCAATCATTCAGGCTCCACTCGGCGAGACGCCGCAGAAACGACAAACAAACCAAGGCAGGTCAAAACCAGGTTGCACAGGACGACATACGAGGTATCGAAATAGGTCCGGACCTCGTTCCCGTAGTATCCGTAACGAAACAGCTCGACGCAGTTGGCCACCGGAAACTTCAGCACTATGTTTCTGGCCGACACGGGCAGCCACGCAGCCATCACGAGCGCACCGGATACCGGCAGCTGAAAATAGGCAATCGGATGCCACAGCCGCTCGACTACCTCGCTGAATTCCACCAGCGCACCCACCAGCAAACCCATGGCGCCCGCGTACCAGCACAGCAATACCCACCCGATGAGCATGCTCATGACATCGTGTGGAAACGGGATAAGTCCGATCGCCATGAAAAAGACGAACAGGATCATCATCGACAACGTCGTACCGAGCAACTCGAGAAGAATTCGAGCCAGGAAGAAGTCGATAACCCGTACATTGCGGTGATACAACAGCGCCGCATTCGGCTCGACAGCCATCACGCATCGGCCAATCGTGTTTCTCCACACCAGGATCGTCGAGTAACCGGTCAAGGAGTAGGCGACCGCACTGATGTGGTGACTGGTTCCCTCGTTGTGCGCGACGTTCCAGAGAATCACCACACCGATCGAGAACAGCATCGGCTCGGCAAACAACCAAGCAAAACCGATGTTGTGTCGTCCGTAGCGGGTAATGATCTCCCGCATCAGGAGCGCGTACAGTACACGCCCCTGAATTTTCAACGAGCCAGTCAGCTCTCGAAAATGGATATTCAATTTAAGCCACCTCAGTCGCGATGCTCTTTGATACTGGCAATGAGTAGCTTCAGCGTGCACCAGACTACGAATCCGATCGCGAGAATTGCCAGCACGGTTCTGATGCGGCGCGGCAACAGTGGCTTGTCAGGCGCGTTCGGCTGCGAAATGCGCTCGAGATACAGGTGCTGACGCTGCGCGTCGCTACGCGCCGTCTCGAGCGACGTGACTGCGGCCGCCAGTTGCTTGTCGGCAAACTGCTTGTCGAGTTCCAGTCGTTCATAGGCCGGGCTCTTGAATGCCAGCGACGACTGCCCGTTGGTCACGTTCTTCGACGCGGCATCCACCTGGTCCTGCAGCGACTTGATCTTCACCTCCAGTGCGCCGATTTGCGGGTTGCTCGGCGACACCGCCTTCAACTGGGCCAACTGAATCTTGCTCGCGACCAGTTCGCCCTGGAGCTTGGTCACGCTCTGCAGGATCAACGACGATTGCAGATTCGGATCGAACACGGCCTGCTTCTCGCGATACTGGGAGAGCGCGGTCGCCGCCTGCTTGAGATTCGATTCCGCCAGCACCACCTCTCGCTGCGCGTAGGTGACGAGATCCTGCTGCGCCCGATCGTTCATCTGGTTGATCCGCTGCTCGCCGAGCTCGAGCAGATGTTCGTTCAGATCCTTGGCCTCCGACGCAGAGAACGCGTGGACCTCCAGCGTGGAAATGCCGGTATCCGAATCGAACTGGACGTTGGCGTGATCCCCAAAATACTTGAACAGGTCTTCGAACGTGCGCCGTTGCGGGAACAGGCCGAAGCGGCTGAAGATGTCGGCCTTTCCGCCACTGTAGGCAGCCTCGTAACGCTCCCCCGCATTCAGCGAAGCAAGTGCATCGCGTGACGTCAGGTAGTTGTTGACGGCGTAGGTATCATCGGACGCGCGGGAAATACCCGTAGTCTGCAGCAACTGGCCCATGAAACCGCTGGACTGGTTGCTCTTGCTGGGGGTACGGATGATGAAAGACGACTGCGAAACGTAGATGTCCGATGCCATCAAGCCAAAGTACAGGGCCGATACGACAAACGGCACGATCACGCACAGCACGAAGAGCTTATCCATTCTCCCGAGCAGCGTGCCTGCCGAATGCTGCTCCTGATGCGACGCGTCCTGTGTAACGAATGCCCTGGCAGCGCCATGCCGCGCGCCGCCATCACTCGTCGTTTTCGGCGCACCATGCGGGCGCTCGGTGAATCGGCTCCGGGGAAACTCCAGCATCGGCGCGTAAAACTTCGCATACTCCGTGACCCAGCGCTGATAGTCGATCTTGCGTCCGTAGATATCGAACTTCTTGCCGGCCGGAAGCCAGGCGAGATTCAAGACCTTCGCGATTCTCGGATGAATCGGCGTTTCCGGCTGCAGAATTTCGGAAAGCGACATCAGCCGCTCCGATTCCGTGCGCTCGGCGGCATTCAGTTCGAGAAAAGTCTCGATCTTTTGAATCAGCAAGCCCAGCGATACATTAGACGGGAGCGTATGCGAATTGAACAATTTCTTGTTGGAGAAATTGCTTACCAGGTAATCGCGGAAATTCCATCCGCACTCGCTCTGCAATACGCCCCATTGTTCCTTGTCCGCTTCGAATGCCGCCTCGACCTCTGACTCGTTCAAACCTACACCGCCGATGTACTCGAAAACCTCTTCCTCCGTCACATCGTCGGACTGCACCAGTGCCTTGAGCTTCGAATCGCCGCGCGTGCCAGCAATCGACGAGCCGGATTGCTGCAACGCGCTGTCGAACGAGTCATACGGCCACAGGCCGGCGCACAGCAGCATCGGCACCTTGACGAACGTGGTACCGGCCTGATCTTTGAGGAAATTCGCGATATCAGCGCAGATAGCCATGCGATTCGGATTGATCTGCAGCACGACCCGCGCACCGGAACCAACCAACGCCTTCACCGAACCCAGGCAGCCGTCATCGTTCGTATCGACGAAATGAACGTCCGACGCTTCCAACCTGGTCTTCTCCAAAACCTGCTGAAAGTGGCGATACATGCCAAGTGCCTGCACCTCTCCGACGAAGATCACTCGATTCGGTCGTGAGAGGGCGTCGGCATGTTTTTCAGAATTGCTAATATTCACGGTATTTACCTGGCAGTTACCCAAAACAGTTCAATGCAGAATTCAGATCAACTGTTCCACCAACCCTGCCACATCGAGAGGGTTGACTGCAAAATCACAATGGCCATATGGCAGACGTCGATCGACATCACGCCCGGACCGGAAGCTTTCGCCGAAGACGTGATAAAGATTGAATCCGCGCAGGCGTCCGATGGTGCCGAGAATCGGCATCATGTAGTCTTCGTCACAGATACTAACGACGTGCGAATTTTCCTGGGAAAAGCATGACGCGTACATCCCCGCCCCTTCCGCACCGATCAGCACTTTCGATTGATTGAACAATTCGATTTCTTCCTCGATCGTCAGCTTTTCCGGCTTGACCTCTTCGAAACGGTATCGATCAACCAGGATTTTCCGCACGGAATCGTAATTGACCATGTTTCGCCAGGTCCGACGGCTTTCACGGCTGATCAGAAGGTTCTTGATGGGGCGCCGCTTCGTCTTCACGACGCGCCCCAACAGCTCTTCGTAGATGCGAATCGTGAACGAGGACATTGCCAGCGGCCAGGCACGCGGCACAATCAACTCGTCGGCCTTGACGATCACGCCGGGCGGCATTTTCACGATCTGATCGTCGGCAATGCCCGCAAGTCGCAACATCGCGAGTTGCTTCGCACGCAAGTTGTGCGGAACAATGATCTTGGCGTGTGGAATGCCGAGTTCCCTCAGAATCAGGATCCGGGGAAAGCACTGGAGAATGAAATGGGAAAAGAATGTATGCACGTCAGGCGTAAAGGCCAGCGGCATGGCCGGACCCGCGACGTTCAGAATACGCGCCTGCCGCAACTTCGCGGTGACGATGCCGTCCACGTTGACACCGCTTCTGTAAAGCTCGGTCATCTCCGTGCGGGCGATTTCATTGCCGGCATCCATTGCGATCTCGCCGCTCTCGGCGAAATGCAGATAGGTTGAATCGACCGTACCGCGCTGGGCCGCGATCGAGCCATTCTTGATCGTCACGACATCGTTGAAGAACTGGATTTCCGATGTCATTTTCAACGTATTTTCCGTTGAAATCGGCGGGAAGCTGATGACCTTCCGGGGTTCGACGGGCTTGAAGAACTCGGTCTCGGCAAAACTGAGATTGCGGAAATCGGCGTTGCTGCTGGCAGCCGCCGTCGTGAAGCTGCAGTCGAGAATGTCAAAACAATCGATCTCGATGTCGGGAAGGCCGCTCAACCCGTCCACCAGAACGATCGCTTTTTCCTCACGCGCCGCCGACGAATTCAACGTGTATTCGCGACTCTGCACAACAGCGTGCGGATATTTCTCTTCCAGCTTCCGTTTGACGCTTTGCAGAACAGTCTTCTTGCCGCAGAACACATAGGTCGTGTTCTCGTCGACCCAGCCGGCCAGTGCCGCATACCGTTCGGCAATCTTCAACTGATCGACGTCGGCCGGCAACGACAGCGCCACCGCGCCGACCTTTCTACGAATGGATTCGACGAACTGGCCCAGTTCGTGGAGATAGCGGCAATGGATGTTATGGAAGTTGTATTCGATATGCGGGAGATTACCGGCCCACTCGGGAAGCACCTGCTCGGCCGGATCGCCGAACAGCAGGCCGGCCGTCGTGCTCGCGTTGGCTACTGCAACGCGAAAGTGGCTCTTGGGCGCGTCGCAGATGAACAGTTCGGGGCCATAGCCGGAAATGAAGTGTCGGGTCTGGAACTCGAGTTGCAGAACGATCTTGTTGAGTACGGCCGCGAAAAATGCATCGAGATCGGCTTCATGCTGCTCGAACGTGGCCAGCATCGACGTGAAATAGTAATCGTCGGCCTCGCCTCCAAACACGTAGTTCTTGACCAACTCGGAATTCTTGCTCAGAAACTGATCGAACGTGCAATTGAGCCCGCTCACTTGGTAAGCATATTCCAGCGCAGATCTCTTTCGTGACTCGCCACCGTTGTCGACTGCCCGGAAATTATTTACCAGATAAGAACTATCCATTCGATCACTCCCCGATTTCCATTAGACAGGTCATCGTTGTTTCCCTGCCCTACCATTCCTATTCGTGCCCACGACGACACCGGCCCGATCTCGATCCTTATGCGCCCGGACTACACGAGCGTCTCCACCAGCTCACCCAGCCGATGCGCGCTCTGCTCCCATGTCAGCGTCACCATGCTCCCGCTTCTGACGGCGCGATCGCGCTCGAGATCCCGTAGCCAGTGCTCGAGACCCGCCGCAACCTCGGCCGGAGAATCCCCGCGGAAGTAGGTGGCATGCTCGTTCGCGACCTCCCTGAACACGGGTATGTCTCGCAGGAACAGCGGGATATCGCGCCTTGCGGCCTCAATGATCGGCAGGCCGAAGCCCTCGGCCTCCGACGCCATGATCAATCCGTCCGCGCGCTCATACAGCGCCGTCAGGTCGCTGTCGCTCGCATCCGCAAGCCAGACGAGATTATCGGTGGTGTCCCGCAGATTCTTGAGCCGATCAATCAGCGCATCGACCCGCCACCCTGCCTTGCCGACGATCGCCAGCGTGACGTTTATACCATTGCGCCATGCAGATTCGAACGCGGCCAGCATCTCGGCGTGCCCCTTGCGTGGCTCGACCGTGCCGACCATCAACACGAGCCGCGACGCGCGCGACGCAGTGAGCGCGCCGACGGATTGCGGCGCGGCGAGCGCGGCCGGTTCTCTCGCGTTGAAATCGGCGCCGAGATGAAACCAGTCGACGTGCATTTCGTTGTGCTCGAGACCAAATTTGTCCTGCAGCAGGGTCTCGACTTCTCCGGCAACGGATTTCGAAATGCAGAACAATGCATCGGCGTGCATCACCAGGAGTTCCAGCCATCGGGAATAGGATTTCGATGCGGCAGGCGTAAACCATTCGGGATGCACAGCAGGCAGCAGATCGTACACGACGAAAGCGCAGCTCACCCCGAGTTCGCGCCAACGACGCAACTCCCGTTGCCTCCTGACCAGCGGGCGGCTTGCCAGGTCGAGACCCAGAAACACATCGCCACGTTGCACATCGAGCAGGCGCTCGTCGCCAAGGCTGTTCTGCCCCGTCAGGCGTGCCTGGTATTGCGTGGCGTAGCGAAAGGGTTGCTTGCGCGTGGCCCGCACGAGATGAACGGTCATACCTGCCGGCGGATTTGCCAGCAAGCACTGCGCGATAGACCGGACGACGCGCTGAATGCCTGTCCCGGCGTCGTTGATCGCTATGATCGAGACGTCAATGAAAAGATTGCGCTGCGCGGACCGTTGCACCTGGACTTGAGGACGAGCGTTTGATTTGGCGATTGCACGCCGCATCGCCACGGCGCCGCCTGGGACCCACCAGAGATCCAGCCGTCGCAGCAGAAACCAGTGAACCGATTCACAAATGCCAAGACGCAACTTCCGCCATGCGCTCGCCAACCCCTCGTTGCCCAGTACGTCCATGTTCCGTCGATCAAGCAAGCATTCAATGGTTTAGCAAGCCGGATAAGATGAACGCGCGCTCCGGGGCGCGCGTTCGTCTGGCAATGGACGAGCGACCGTCCATCGCGACCTCATCCGACCCAGGCGCGTTTATGTCAGTCGCGCCGATGCGAGGTTTTCCTTGAACCAACCATAGGTCTTGCCGACACCGTCCTTCAGGCTCGTGTGCGCGGTAAAGCCCGTATCGGCAAGCCGCGTGACGTCAACCGAACGACGCGGAATCCCGACCGGCTTGTCGGACAGCCACTTGATCGGAGCGGAAATGCCTGCCGCCGTGCACACCGCATCGGCAAGATCACCCATCGAGCTTTCAATCCCCGATGCAATATTGACCACGCCGGCAGCACGATCGAGCAGGTGAATCGCCGCGCGTGCGGCGTCGTCGACATACATGAAATCGCGCGTCGTATCCGGTCGCCCCCAGACTTCCAGCGGTGTACCGTTTGCCATCGCCTGCTCGGCCTTGCGAATCAACGACGGCACCACATGGCCGTTCTCCACGTCGAACCGGTCGTTCGGCCCGTACATGTTGGTGAAAACACCGTACACATACTCGATGTCGTTGTACTTCTTCAGCAGTTCCAGATAGTGGAACGCATGGATCTTCGAATTCGCGTAGCCGTATTCGCCGAAATGCGGCAACCCCTTGAACAGGTCGTCTTCGCTCAACGGAAGGCTGATATATGGGAACGGGTACGACGCCACGGTGCCGGCAAAGAACACCTTCTCGACGGAACTGCCCGCCAGCCCCGTCAGCAGGTTTTCGTTGATCCGCGTATTCAGCGACAGGGAAGAAAGCTGGTTGCGCAGGTTACCTTGCAGCCCGAAAACCTGCGAGGCCAGATGAATCAGGTGAGTCGGACGCTCGGCGGCGATGAAGCCCTCGACCGCTTCGCGATCGAGCAGATTCAGTTCTGCGCGACGCGGCGCGACAAACGACGCCCCTGCCATCTCGAGTTGCCGGCAAACCGCCGAGCCTACGAGTCCATATCCGCCTGTTACGAAATACTTGTCCATGGATACTCCTAAATAGCCTTTTTCTTCCACAACCACTGGATGGGAGCAGAAATGAATTTGGGTATCTTCACCGAATCGTAAAGCTTGACCAGCAACGCGCGCGCGGCGGCCGCATCGACCTGCTTCACGAACGCCATCGGCTCGACAAGCTGGCTCTGCACGATTGCGGCAGCACGAAGATGCTTGTCCATATAGTCGAAACCCAGCACATCCCGCAAGATCTCGGATTCGCGCATCAGCTGATCATGATTGGAAATACGATGGTGGAAGACGTAGTACTCGTGATCGTCCACCGACGCGACGCGCACGTCGTCAAACCCTTCCCCAAATCGCTGATAGGCGATCGACATCAAGCGCTGCCAGAAATACGGAGCATAGGCGAACGTCTCGAAAACTTCACTCATCGAATCCATGCGTCGATAGAGCGTCGACGAGCACGAGAACGGGGCATTCGCGTCCATCATCGAGGTCAGCAGCGTCTGCCTCGTGAACGTCGCACGCCCCTCATGCGGCTTGCCGGTGTTCTCGAGCACGGTGAAGCCACCGGCCACATAGCTCATTTCCGGCGCCGCGTCGAGCTTCTTCCACATCGATTCGATCGTCGGCCAGACCGGACGCTCCCAAGCAGGGACGATTTGGAAAATTTCGCCCTCGGGCAACGCCCCCAGGACGGCAACGATCTTTTCGACGACTTCGTCGGCCGTACCGATGTAGTCCTTCGTATCCCGCTTGAAGCGGATGATTTCCACGCCCGCGCATGCCTGGCGGATATCCTCCTCGCGCGCGGCCGAGCTCGCCTCCGGAATCAGTGCATAGCACTTTGCATTCCGCTTGCCGGCCATGTGCATCGCGTAGGAACGGATTTTCGACGTGAATGCCGGATTGCACTCATCGGCAATGAAGAGGGTCGACAATGTGCGGCCGATTCCGTCAGTCTCGATGACCTCAAGGTGGGGCCCCGTCGCGAGGATGCGCTTGAAGTTCTCGACGAGACTGAAGCGCTCCTTGTAGATCTCCTGCGCTCGGGTCGCCCGTTCAATCGCGAGCTGCGGGTTGTCGCGAATCCACTCGACATGCTCCTCGACCTTGCGCGCCACGGTCGCCGCCGGCTCCGTCGTGTCGATATAGAAAAGCAGATCGCCGAAATTGTCGCTCGCGAATCGGTTTTGATCGCAGATAATCGGCACGCCTGCGGACAGGCACTCGAACAGTCGGCTCGACATCAACCCCGACTTGATGTGCGCATCCGACGACAGGACAAGACCGATGCCCGATTGCGCGACACGCTTGATCAGCGTTTTGCCGTCGAACGGGATCGATCCCTGATACGACGCATAGCCGTCCCAGACTCGTACGTTCTGGAACACCTCGGGGCCGTAAATATCCAGCATGCCGCGCTGATCCAGCAGCTTCATCAGCTCGTGATGGCGACCGCCTCGACCGCTCAGCGCTTCCCAGTTGATACCGCAGTAGAACAGCTTGCCGTGCCCGAGCGCGGGAGGCACCACCGGCTCGTGGACGGCATGGAACAAGGTCGGGAAGGGGGCCGTTGCCGCGCGGCCCGAGCCCTTCAGCAGTCTCCGGGCATGATCGTCGGCCACACGCGAACCGCACGACAGGAAAGCGTCGTTGGACAACGCGTTTTCCGATTTTTCCCGGTAGCTCCACTGGAAATAAAAATCGAGCGGGTTCCACAGTGCATAATAGGTAAATGCGCTCCATGCTTTCGCCGAATCGAAATGCAGTGCGAGTACGAATTCGATCTTGAGCTCATCGACATGCGTCAATGCATCGTCAACGAGAAAACCGTGTCGATTGATCGATACAGTTTCGTAACCCAGTTCCTGAAGCGCTGACTTGATCCGCAAAATGCATTCTGTTTCAGCATTTTCGATGGTGGGCCAGTAATCTACAACAGCAACGGTCTTCTTAATTTCCGTAAGAGACATATCTATAATATCCACAAAAGCCACACCAGCCGAATTCTGAAAACCATTTTCAGAGAGCTGCCGCAATCGGCCGCGCGACCCCACGCGCAAACCGCCTCCCGCCCCTGATGCCCGCCTCGCGAAGCCGCGGGCCGAGACCAGAGTGCAGCGAGCTCACGATCCGTCCGAGACCGTATTGGCAACGGCGAGCGGATCGTCGAGCGAATTGGGTTTCTTAGAACGAGAAACCGATCTTGTTACGACGCAGGTCAGCCTCGACCATCATCTGGCAGAGCTCTTCCAGCGTCGTTTTCGGTTGCCAGTCGAGATCCTGCTTCGCCTTGGCGGGATCGCCGATCAGCAGGTCGACTTCAGCCGCACGGTAGAACTTGGGATTCACGCGAACGATGGTCTTGCCGGATTTGCGATCGACAGCCACTTCGTTCTCGTCCTTGCCATGCCACTCGAGATCGAAGTCGCATGCACGGGCCGCGAGCGAGACGAAATCGCGCACGGCCGTCGTGCGATTCGTGGCAAGCACGTAGGTGTCAGGCTGCTCGACTTGAAGCATGCGCCACATACCGTCGACGTACTCCTTAGCGTAGCCCCAGTCACGCAGCGCGTTCATGTTGCCGAGCTCAAGGACGCTCGCCTTGTCCAGACGAATCTTCGCGAGCGTGTCGGTAATCTTGCGCGTCACGAACTCCTGCCCGCGAAGCGGCGACTCGTGATTGAACAGAATACCGCTCGACGCGAAAATATCATAGCTTTCGCGATAGTTGATCGTCATCCAGTGCGCATACAGCTTGGCGACGCCGTAGGGGCTGCGCGGATAGAACGGCGTGGCTTCGGTTTGCGGAATCGATTGCACTTTGCCGAACATTTCCGACGTGCTTGCTTGGTAGAAGCGAATCTTCGGGTTGACGATCCGGATTGCCTCGAGCAGGTTCACCGCGCCCAAGCCGGTGATATTGGCGGTCGTCACCGGCTGGTCGAACGAAACACCGACGAAGCTCAGCGCCGCAAGGTTGTACACCTCAGTCGCCTCGGTGGTCTGCAGCAATCGAATGCTCGAACCCAGATCGGTCAGATCGTATTCGACCAGACTCAGATTCGGATGATTGAGAATTCCCAGCTCTTCAATACGCCAGAAGTTAACCGAACTGTTCCGACGATATGAACCGTAGACACGATAGCCTTTTTCCAGCAGAAACTCAGCCAGATATGCGCCATCCTGCCCAGTGATACCGGTAATAAGAGCCGTCTTCATATTCTTCCCTAATTCAACGTAAATAATTTACCAATTACAGGCATACGCAGCCTGGACAAACGGTGGCGCCACCTGAATTCGCCGAGAATCGCCAGGAGCATCAAATCAGCCGAACCCGGAAGTATCTCAAAAACAACTTTCCGGATCCAACCAATTCAAGTCCTGGCCCACATCGCGCACGGTGTTACTTGAACGACTGGACCCCTGTCACCACTGGATAAACAACCGTGAATACCAGATTCAGGACCTTCTGGATTTCGGTGATCGGCGCGTTCGAGACGTACAACACGTCCTTGTTGTCCATCATGAAACTCTGAACGGCAAAAAATGCGTTCGGGTCGCGCAGGTCGACCCGGTACACAACCGGCACCTTGCCGTCGGCGGTCGTCCTGACCGGCTGGTCCGGCCAGTTCAGCGCCTTCGGATCCTCGAGACGGAAGATGAATACACCCTTTGCATCCGAACGCGAATCCTGCAGACCACCGGAGCGCGCGATAGCCTGCGCCAGCGTGATGCCCTGCGCCTCGAAATTGACCTCTTCGTTCTTGCCCGTCGCGCCCAGCGCAATAAAACTGTAAGGCTGGTACAGCGCCGTGATGACATCGCCCGCCCGCAACGGAACGTTCTGTCGCGGATCGCGAATGATGGATTGCAGCGGCAGCGAGGCAACCTCGTTACCTCGCGTGATCTGGATCGTGATCTTGTCCACCGACTGGCGCACACCGCCGGCCGCGGCGAGCGCGTCGAGCAAGCGCTCGCCGCGCGCGCTCAATTCCATTCGCTTGCTGCTCCCCACGTCACCTACCACGGTGATGTAGGACGTCTCGTTGCGCGCCAGCCGCACCAGTACCTGCGGATCATGCGCGATGTTCTTCAATCGCCCGGCGATATAGCGCTGCAGTTGCGTCGGCGTCTGCCCCGATGCTTTCACCGCGCCGACGAAAGGAACATTGATGTTTCCGTCACCGTCGATCACCTGAAGCGGCAGCGTTGTCACCCGCGAGCCGGCCGGCGCACTGCTCGTACCGCTGTCGGAGATGCCACCGCCGAACAGCGTTGCGGGCGGAGCCTCCCAAATCGAGACTTCGACGGAATCGCCCACACCAAGCTGCTGGCGGAACGACCGGTCGTCGCCGAGCAGGGTCGCGAAGTCCGCGTGGGCGCGCTTGGCGTACAGCTGGCGTGCAACCGAGTCGCTTACATCGATGATTTGAATACCTTGCGGATTGCCTTTCGCCGCTGCCGAATCGACCTGCGAGCGACTCGGCCCGGATGTCGGAATGGCCGAGCAAGCCACCAAGCCGACCAAGCCAACGACTGCCGTTGCCAACTGCACTCCGCGTTTCACACTTGCCATTTATACAATCCGGTCATCCAAGGATAGAGGCGGCGACAATTGTCGCACGGCGCAGAATAAATTTGCGTATACTTGCGATTTACACAATGCCGTCACCGCAGAGGTACGGGCGGCGGCAATTGTCGCACGATGCGGAATAAATTTGCGTATAGTTAGCGCAATTTCCTACACCTTAGCGTTTCCGCACGGCACGCGTGCCACACGAACATTGCATCCGTGTTAAATATTTGCCTGGATATTACGCGCCTGCTTACTCGCCGTTCGGCAGGCTTGCTGCCCACCGGCGTTGACCGGGTTGGCCTCGCTTACCTCGAACACTATCGAGCTCGCGCCCACGCGGTCATCAGCCGTGCCGGATTCCCAAGAATACTGAATGAAAGCGAATCGTCGCGAGCCTTTAATCTCCTGACCGGACCGAATCAGCACCGATTCTGCATTCGCAGTGCAATTGCCAGGGCCTATCTCGATCCGCGGCGAGTCCGCCCAGGTCGGGCCGTGCTGCTTCATACGAGCCATAACGGCATGGAGCATGTCCGCTATTACCGGACAATGCACCAACGTAGCGTCCGCGCGGTATTCATGATTCACGATCTCATTCCGCTCACGCATGCCGAGTATTGCCGCCCGGGCGTCGAAGAGAATCATCGCCGCCGCATTCATACTGCGTTGCGCTACGCCGACGGACTGATTGCGAACTCGGAAGATACGCACGCCGCGATCAAGGACGAGGCACGCCGCGCCAGTCTCTCTATGCCGCCGTGCGTTGTCGCACCGCTTGCGGCCGGATATCGTTCGATCGAACCGACGCAGCCGCCGATTCAGACACCGTACTTCGTCATGCTCGGCACCATCGAGCCGCGCAAGAACCATTGGTTCATGCTGCATGTCTGGCGACGTCTCGTCGAGCAATTGGGTCATGCAGCGCCCAAGCTCGTGCTCATCGGCCGGCGAGGCTGGGAATGCGAGAACGTCGTCGACATGCTCGAGCGCAGCGCCCCGCTGAAGGACACTGTGATCGAGCTTCCGGACTGCAGCGACGCGCAGTTGCACGCATGGCTTCAGCATGCCCGCGCGCTGCTGTTTCCGTCGTTCGTCGAAGGCTATGGCATGCCGCTCGTGGAAGCGTTAAGCCTGAAAGTGCCCGTGCTCGCCAGCAATCTGGCCGTTTTTCGTGAAATCGCGGCGGATATCCCCGACTATCTGGACCCGCTGGACGGTCCGAGGTGGATAGCACGCATCCTTGCCTACACCCGCCCTGACGGCGTGGAGCGAAACGAACAGATCGCCCGGATAGCCGGCTTTCGCGAACCCACCTGGGCGGGCCACTTCGAGCGCGTGGATCAATTCATCGATTCGCTATCCCGATGACACCCACCATGCGCCGCCGAACCACGCCCGCCGAGAGCTCCGCGTCACACCTCGCGCCCGGTGGCAAGCTCCATGAGCGCCGCTCGGCAGCAGCAAACCATGTATTGCGCCGGCGTTGCGCGACTTATCGCACGGCACTCGCGGATACCGGTGTCGTGATCGGTTCCGGCCAAGGCTCAATATGCGCCGGCCCAGTGCTGTCCGAGTGCGATCGCCGGGTGCCCCCGCTGTCCTGGTTTGCGTTCGAACCGACTGCAGCCGGCGAGCCGAGCCTCATCGCCATGCTCGAGTCGCTGTTGCACGCCAACGTCGGATCCACGGCCCAACCCCGGACGCGAGCACTAATGGAGCGCGTGCTGACATCCGATGCACTGCATGTCCGGGCACGCATTCAGCCATTGCCCGACGCCTGGCATAGCGCGGCCGGCCGGCCGCGCATCCTGCTCATCGACGAACGGACGGTGTCCCACGCAGATCCATGCTCGGGCCGACGTCAGCGACGCCTCGGCTTCGAAGCCATGGTGCAGGCGGCACAGGTGGCTCACCCGGACGCAGAGTTCTGGCTGCTCCCTTCCGCGGACCGCGGGAGCGGGCGCTGGATGTCGACGCTGACGAAACTGCCGCCCGGAACAAGGCGACTCGAAGTCGAGCACTCGCTGCACGAGGTCCTGGGGACGTCGGATGCCGCTTATGTCGTCGCGGCATCGGAAGGCATGGGCGCGCTGCTCGCAGGCGTTCCGCTACACGTATTCGGCGCCCCCTACTATGCCGGATGGGGCCTGACTCACGACCACCTGGCATTGCCTCCACGACGGCGATGCGATTCCGTCGACAGGCTGTTCGAGACAGTCTTTCTAAAAGCTGCCAGTTACCTCGATCCCGTGACATACGGTCGCGGAACACTGGATGCAGTCCTGAGCTTCATCGAGCTCCAGCACTCGGTGGCCCGGCGTTTTTCGGATCTGACTGCAGTCACCGGCGTTGCCTTTCAATGGTGGAAACGACCTTTCGCAACGCCCTATCTAACCGCAGGCGGCGGCCGGCTCCGCTGGGCAAGACGTGCATCCGACGTCGAGGTCGGCGAAATCGCCGCGATCTGGGGCGGGCGACCGTCCGCGGGACTGCATGACGATATCCGACACGTCAGAATCGAAGACGGTTTCCTGCATTCGACCGGTTTGGGCTCCGACATGGTGGCTCCGTGCAGCCAGGTCATTGACCGTCTTGGTATGTACTTCGATTCCGGCCGTCCCAGTGAATTGACGGCCATTCTGAATACCGCCGAATTCACCGACGCCGAACTGCAACGCGCAGCCGCATTGCGCGAAGCAATCACGACTTACGGGCTGACAAAATACAATCTCGGACGACACCGACCGGATTGGGTCGCCCCTGCCGGCGCGCGGGTCATACTCGTCTCCGGCCAGGTAGCCGACGACGCATCGATTCGGCTCGGCACGCAAGGAATCTCGACGACGGAAGCCCTGCTGGATGAAGTACGTGCGCGCCGCCCCGACGCATTCATCGTCTACAAACCCCATCCGGACGTGCTGTCGGGCAATCGCATCGGACATCTTGGTACGACCGCGGTAGCCGACGTTGTCGATCCCGCGTCGGACTTGATCTCGCTGATCGAAGTCGCCGACGAAGTACACACGCTCTCGTCGTTGTCCGGTTTCGATGCCCTGCTGCGCGGCAAGGAAGTGCACACGTACGGATTGCCGTTCTATGCCGGCTGGGGACTGACATCGGATGCCGTCCCGCAACGCTGGCGCGAACGGACATTGACGCTCGACATGCTGGTCGCTGCTGTATTGCTGCGCTATCCGGTGTATTGGGACTGGCGACTCAAACGCTTCACGTCGGCGGAAGCCGTGGTGCAGCGGCTCGCCCTGACCGCGAATCGCCCGCTCGCCGCAGTCCGCTCGCGGCAGGTTCGATTTCTCATCAAGGTTGTCCGCTGGACGCGCAATGCACTGGATCATCTCGCCTGGAGACTGCGCATGGCTTGATGCACGGACATGAATATTCAATTCTGAAAAATCGTTAAAGCTGGATCCGAAACATTAGAACTGCCGATTCGCCTGCATTCAACGAACGGTGTCGACGTTTATATCTTGGAGCAACGCAATGATTTACCCGGTGATTCTGTGCGGTGGAAGCGGTACGCGCCTTTGGCCGATGTCTCGCGGCGGTTATCCCAAGCAATATCTGAAGCTTGCGGGCGAAGATACGCTGGTTCAGCAAACGGCGCTGCGCGCCAGCCATATTCCGGATGTCGCCAACCCGATCGTTGTCACCAACAACGATCAACGCTTCCTCGTCGCCGAACAACTACGCCAGGTCGGCATTACGCCGTCGTCCGTCGTACTTGAGCCCGTCGGGCGCAACACGGCCCCCGCCATTGCCATTGCGGCGCTACTGGCGCTGCGTGAATCCCCGGACGCCGTGCTGCTCGTGCTGCCGTCCGATCATGTCGTCCAGAACGAAAAGGCCTTCATCGACGCCGTGCTCGCAGCAGCGCCGATCGCGGCAGATCGTCATCTCGTGACGTTCGGCATTACACCGACCGAGGCTCACACGGGCTACGGCTACATCCGCCGCGGCCACGCCGCGGCAGATGGCAAATCCGTCTATCGCGTCGACGCATTCGTCGAAAAGCCTGACGCGCCGACCGCCGAGCGCTTCCTTGATGACGGCAGCTACTACTGGAACAGCGGCATGTTCATGCTGAAGGCGTCGAGCTATCTCGACGAACTCAAGCGCCATGCGCCGGAAGTTGCCCGCCACGCTGAACTCGCGGTCGAGACGTCGCGTCGGGACGCCGATTTCATCCGCCTGGATCCTGATGTATTCGACGCCTGCCCGAACATTTCGATCGACTATGCCGTGATGGAAAAAACCGAACTCGCCGCTGTCGTCGAGGCCGCAAACCTTGGCTGGAACGATATCGGCTCCTGGACTGCCCTTGCGGATATCGCTGCACTCGACACTGAACGCAATGCCAAGATCGGCGACGTATTCTCCCACGAGACCACCAACTCTTACGTCCGTGCCGATCACCGTATGGTTGCCACCATCGGTGTCGATAATCTGGTCATCGTCGAGACGGCTGACGCCGTGCTCGTCGCACATCGCGACAAGACTCAGGACGTCAAGAAAATCGTCGAATGGCTCAATGCATCGGGACGTCACGAATCGATCACGCATCGCCGCGTCGTACGTCCGTGGGGCGATTATGAAGGTCTCGATCAAGGCGACCGTTTCCAGGTCAAGCGCATCGTCGTAAAACCCGGCGCACAGCTGAGCCTGCAGATGCACCACCACCGCGCCGAGCACTGGATCGTCGTCAAGGGCACGGCAATGGTCACGAACGGCGACAAGGAAATCATGCTGACCGAGAACCAGTCGACCTACATCCCGCTCGGCGCGACCCACCGGCTGACGAACCCCGGCAAAATCCCGCTCGAACTGATCGAAGTCCAGTCCGGCGCGTACCTCGGCGAGGACGACATCGTCCGCTTCGAAGACACCTACGGCCGCGCCGCGTCGTAATCACGGCAAAATCCGGATCGCGCGCCGCACACGGCCGCGATCCCAATACGCCTCCAAAACGGGCAGCACGCACCCGCGTCCTGCCCGTTTTCCATTACGTCAAGCAGTGTCAGACAGGTTGCCGCCCCTCCCGGCTCAGGTTATAAAAGCGCCACCCACCCGGTGCATGCGCCGCCCTTTCTACCCCTGACTTCGGAGAACGCATGATCGATCTCGCCACCGCCCAGCAATTCCTGATGACCCGCGGCCTCGACTTCGGCCTCAACCTCCTCGCCGCGATCGTCTTGTGGTTCGTCGGCCGCTGGGCGATCCGCATCGGCACCCGCCTGCTCGGCAAGGTCGTGCGCCGCAGCGGCAAGGTCGACCCGACACTCACCGACTACCTGACCTCCGTCGTCGGCGTGCTGCTGACGATCCTGCTGATCCTCGCGATCCTGCAGATCTTCGGCGTGCAGACCACCTCGTTCGCCGCGCTGCTTGCCGGCCTCGGCCTCGCGATCGGTACCGCCTGGGGCGGCCTGCTCGCGCATTTCGCCGCCGGCGTGTTCATGCAGGTGCTGCGTCCGTTCAAGATCGGCGACGTGATCAACGCGGGCGGCGTCACGGGCACGGTCAAGGAGCTCGGCCTGTTCGGCACGACGATCGTCACGCCGGACAACATCGTGACGATCGTCGGCAACAACAAGATCTTCTCGGACAACATCGCCAACTACAGCGCAACGTCGTATCGTCGCGTCGACCTGACCGCGAAGATCGCGAACGGCGTCGATGCGGTCGACGCGATCAACCGCCTGAAAGCGTCGATCCAGCAGATCCCGAACGTGCTGACCACCCCGGCGCCGGACGTCGGCGTGCTTCAGTTCACGCCGGAAGGCCCGCTGCTGTTCGTGCGCCCGTCCACGCAACCGGAAAACTACTGGCAGGTGTACTGCGACACCAACCGCGTGATCCTCGAGACGTTCCGCGACGCGCAATACCCGACGCCCGAAACACCGCTCTTGCATCGCAGCGCATGACGGCGGCACCGGACGAAAAAAAAGCGTGGCACCCGCCACGCTTTTTTATCGACTGAAGCAAAGCCCCCGCTCAACGCCCACCCGCCTTCGGCACATTATCCGACTGCTTCCCCCGCACCAGCTTCCACACCGCGCCGAGCGCGACCGGCACGATCGCCGCACCGATCCCGACCAGCACGATCACGTTCAGGTACTGGCGGATGAACGGGATGTTGCCGAAGAAATACCCGAGCAGCACGAGCAGCAGCACCCACACCAGCGCGCCGATCACGTTGAACAGCTGGAAGCGCGCGACGCTCATCGACGAAGCGCCCGCGACGAACGGCGCGAACGTACGCACGACCGGGATGAAGCGCGCGAGCACGATCGTCTTGCCGCCGTGCTTGTCGTAGAACGAGTGGGTCTTCTGCAGCGCGGCGCGGTCAAGGAAGCGCTCGAGCACCGGGATATGCGTATTGAACACCTTCGGGCCGACCCAGCGGCCGATCAGGTAGTTCACGGTGTTGCCGGCGATCGCCGCGACGAGCAGCAGCACGATCAGCGCGCCGACGTTCATTTCGCCCGTCGCCGCGAACGCGCCGCCGATGAACAGCAGCGAATCGCCCGGCAGGAACGGGAACACGACGAGCCCCGTCTCGCAGAACACGATCAGGAACAGCACGAGATAGACCCACGCGCCGTACTGCCGGATGAAATCGCCGAGGAAGGCGTCGATATGCAGGACAAGGTTGACGAAATGAAGCAGCGTATCCAAATGCGATTCCTCGAAGGCGATAGGGCCGGAACGGCCGAAACAGGCCAGGCTTGGCGGAAGCGCCCGCCGGCCAAGGCGGCGCGCGAAACGGAGCCATGATACCGAAACTACCTTAAGGCTCCGTGAAAAAACGTAACGCTCCGCCGCCCCGGCACGCATCCGCCGCCTCGCTATAATTCGGCCATGTCCGAAATCACCGAAACGGCCGCGGGCGACACGCCCGCCCCTGCTCCGCGCCCGCTGCGCGCGATCCAGCCCCTGCCCGACCAGCTGATCAGCCAGATCGCCGCCGGCGAGGTCGTCGAACGTCCGGCGTCGGTCGTCAAGGAACTGCTCGAGAACGCGATGGACGCCGGCGCCACGACGCTGCGCATCGTGCTGGAAGAAGGCGGCGTCAAGCGCATCTCGATCACCGACGACGGCTGCGGGATTCCGCCCGACGAGCTGGCGCTCGCGCTGATGCGCCATGCGACCAGCAAGATCCGCTCGCTCGAGGAGCTCGAGGCGGTCGCCACGCTGGGTTTCCGCGGCGAAGCGCTCGCGTCGATCGCGTCGGTCGCCGAGATGTCGATCACGAGCCGGACGGCCGATGCCGCGCATGCGATGAAGATCGACGCGCAGACGGGCGTGCTGTCGCCCGCCGCCGGTGCGACCGGCACGACGATCGAGGTGCGCGAGCTGTACTTCAACACGCCCGCACGGCGCAAGTTCCTGAAGAGCGAGCAGACCGAGTTCGGCCACTGCCTGGAAATGATCCGCCGCGCGGCGCTCGCGCGGCCGGACGTCGCGATCTCGGTGCTGCACAACGGCAAGGCCGTCGAGCACTGGAACGCGACCGAGCCCGCGCAGCGCGTCGCGAAGATCCTCGGCGACGGCTTCGCGACCGCGCACCTGCCGCTCGACGAACAGGCCGGCCCGCTTGCGGTCTACGGCTGCGCAGGCCTGCCGACCGCGAGCCGCGGGCGTGCCGACCAGCAATACTTCTTCGTCAACGGCCGCTTCGTGCGCGACAAGCTGCTGACACACGCGGTGCGCGCGGCCTACGAGGACGTGCTGCACGGCGACCGCTACCCATCGTACGTGCTGTTTCTCGACCTGCCGCCGGAGGCCGTCGACGTGAACGTGCATCCGTCGAAGATCGAGGTACGCTTCCGCGATTCGCGCTCGATCCACCAGTACGTGTTCCATGCGGTCCAGCGCGCGCTCGCGCGCCATGCGGGCGCGTCGCCGGAAACCACGGCGGGCGGCCATGCCGCGCATATCGAACCGACGCCGCGCGGGCCGTCGTCGTTCCTGGACACGCCGCTCGGGCAGAGCCAAGGCCACGCGACCGGCGGCATCGGTGGCACGGGCGGCAGCGGCTTCTCGTCGCCGTCGTCCTCGTCGGCAGGCAACACCTGGATGCGCCAGGCACGGATGACGCAGGGCACGCTGCCCGTCGCGCAGCCGCTCGCGCTCTACGACGCGATGTTCGGCCGCAAGGATAGCGGCGCCGGCACACCGGACGGCACGACCATCATCGCGCGCGATTCGGCCGACACGCCGCTCGCCCCGCTGCCCGGCTTCACCGTATCGCCGATCGCCGCCACCGCGCACGACGAGCAGCCGCTCGGCTTCGCGCTCGGCCAGATCCACGGCATTTACGTGCTCGCGCAGAACGCGCACGGGCTCGTGATCGTCGACATGCACGCGGCACACGAACGGATCCTGTACGAGCAGTTCAAGAACGCGCTCGCCGACCGCTCGGTCGCCGTGCAGGCGCTGCTGCTGCCGATCTCGATGACGGCCACGCCGGTCGAGATCGGCACGGTCGAGGAAGAGCGCGACACGCTCGAATCGCTCGGCTTCGACCTGGCGGTGCTGTCGCCGACGACGCTCGCGATCCGCGCGGTCCCGGCGCTGCTGAAAGATGCCGACCTGCAGTCGCTCGCGCGCGCGGTGCTCGCCGACCTGCACGCGTTCGGCGGCTCGCGCGTGCTCACCGAGCGCCAGCACGAACTGCTCGGCACGCTCGCCTGCCACCACGCGGTGCGCGCGAACCGGCGCCTGACGCTCGACGAGATGAACGCGCTGCTGCGGCAGATGGAGGCGACCGAACGCGCGGACCAGTGCAATCACGGCCGGCCGACGTGGTATCAGCTCACGCTGAACGATCTCGACCGCCTGTTCATGCGCGGACAATGAGCGCTCCACCGCAGTCCTCTCCGACGACGATCGCCTGCCTGCTCGGCCCCACCGCATCGGGCAAGACGGCCGCGGCGCTGGCGCTCGCCGCGCGCCGCCCGATCGAGATCGTCAGCGTCGATTCGGCGCTCGTCTACCGCGACATGGATATCGGCACCGCGAAGCCTTCGCGCGAAGAGCGCGCGAGCGTGCCGCACCACCTGATCGACATCATCGATCCGGCCGACGCGTATTCGGCCGCGAGTTTCCGCGCCGACACGCTGCGCCTGATCGGCGAAATCATCGCGCGCGGCCGCACGCCGCTGCTCGCGGGCGGCACGATGCTGTACTACAAGGCACTGACGCAGGGGCTCAACGACCTGCCCGGCGCCGATCCGGACGTGCGTGCGACCCTCGATGCCGAAGCCGCGCGCGATGGCTGGCCCGCCCTGCACGCGCGACTCGCGCAGGTCGATCCCGACACGGCCGCGCGGCTCGCGCCGAACGATTCGCAACGGATCCAGCGGGCGCTCGAAGTGTTCATGCTGAGCGGGCAGCCGATGTCGGTGCTGCTCGCCGCCCCGCGACGCAGCGACGATGCGGCCGCCGCTTACCGCTTCGTGCCGGTCGCGCTCGAACCGTCCGATCGCGCGGTACTGCACGCACGGATCGCGCAGCGCTTCGATGCGATGCTCGACGCGGGCTTCATCGACGAAGTCGAGCGGCTGCGCCGTCGCGAGGATCTCCATCCCGACCTGCCGTCAATGCGCTGCGTCGGCTACCGGCAGGCATGGGAATTCCTCGACGGCGACACCGATTACCGGACGATGCGCGACAAGGGCATCTTCGCGACGCGCCAGCTCTGCAAGCGCCAGATCACCTGGCTGCGCGCGATGCCGGAGCGGATCGTCGTCGACTGCATCGCGCCGGACGCCACGGCCCGCGCGCTCGACGCGCTCGAACGCGTGCTCGACGGCGGCACGCCGGCCTGACCGTCAGCCGCGCCCGCGTGCTGCCAGGCGCGCGCGGGCGCCGTCGATGATCAGCGCGACGCCGCGCTCGAACGCTTCGTCTCCGCCGCGCGCGCGCAGCGCGGCCCAGCCCTTGGCGAGCAACGGAAACTCGGCCGCGTCCGGCAGCGGCGCATCGGCCTCGCCTTCGGGTTCCGCCTGTTCCTCCAGCACCCATCCGACCACGAAGCGGCCCAGCGCATACATCACGTCGACCGCCTCGTCCGGCGCGAAACCCGCTTCGCCGAGCAGCGCGACCTTGCGTTCGATCGAGCTGAAATGCAGCGCCCGCGGCCGCGTACCGGCATGCAGGCGCGCGCCGTCGCGATAGGCCAGCAGCGCGCGGCGGAAACCGCGTGCGTTGTCGAGAAGCCACGCATCCCACGCCTCGCCCGGCCGCGGCAGCGACGCATCGTGCCGCTCGAGCATGATCGCCTCGGCCATCGCGTCGAGCAGTTCGGCCTTGTTCCGGAAATGCCAGTAAAGCGTCGGCGACTGCACGCCGAGCCGCTCGGCGAGCCGCCGCGTCGACAGCCCATCGATGCCGACTTCATCGAGCAGCTCGAGCGCCGCGCGCAGTACCGTGTCGCGCGTCAGCCGCGCTCCCGTGTCCTTCATCTCTATCACCGATAGGGAAAGTTGTGGAATAATCGCCACTCTATCACCGATAGAGTCACGCTCTTGAATCCGTCCCTGATTGCCATTCTGGCCACGGTCCTGCTCGACGCGATCGGCGTCGGGATCGTGATGCCGATCCTCCCCGGGCTCCTGCGCTCGCTCGCCGATGCGGGCAGCACCGACACCCACTACGGGATCTTGCTCGCGCTGTACGCGTTCGCGCAGTTCCTGTGCGCCCCGCTGCTCGGCGCGCTGAGCGACCGCGTCGGCCGCCGGCCCGTCCTGCTCGTGTCGCTCGCGGGCGCCGCGCTCGACTACCTGCTGATGGCGCTCGCGCCGACGCTCGCCTGGCTCTACGTCGGGCGGCTGATCGCGGGCATCACCGGCGCGAACGTCGCGGTCGCGACTGCATACGTCACCGACGTCACGGCCGAACCCGACCGCGCGCGACGCTTCGGCCAGCTCGGCGCGATGATGGGCATCGGCTTCATCGCGGGCCCGTTGATCGGCGGCCTGCTCGGCGCGCTGCATGTGCGCGCGCCGTTCGTCGCGGCCGCCGTGCTCAACGCGCTCAATCTCGTGCTCGTCTGGCGCGCACTGCCGGAATCGCGGCCGCGTTCGGCCCGCGAAGGCCAAACGGCCGGCGCGCTCAACCCGTTCGCCAGCCTGCGCCGGCTGACCGGCTCACCGGCGCTCGTGCCGCTGATCGGCATTTACGTGATCGTGGCGCTGGTGTCGCAGGCGCCCGCCACGCTGTGGATCCTGTACGGCCAGGAACATTTCGGGTGGTCGACACCGATCGCGGGGCTGTCGCTGGCGGGCTACGGTGCGTGTCACGCGCTCGCGCAGGCTTTCGCGATCGGGCCGCTGATCGCGCGGCTCGGCGAGCGCCGCGCGCTCGCACTGGGCCTCGCGGGCGATGCGCTCGGGCTCGTGGCGATTGCGTTCGCGACCGCCGCGTGGGTGCCGTTCGCGCTGCTGCCGCTGTTCGCGGCGGGCGGCATGACGCTGCCGGCGCTGCAGGCGATGCTCGCGCGGCAGGTCGACGATGCGCGCCAGGGTGAACTGCAAGGCGCGCTCGCGAGCGTGGCGAGCCTGATCGGTGTCGCGGGGCCGCTGGTCGTCACCGCAACCTATGCGGCGACACGCGCGACGTGGCCGGGGCTCGTCTGGGCCGCGGCCGCGCTGCTTTATCTGCTCGTCCCGCCGTTGCTGGCCGGTGCCCGGCCGGCGGGCGCGGCACGGCCGTCCGCCTGAGCGCCGGCCGGCACATTCACGCCCGCCGCCGCGCTCAATGCGCGAGCGTCACGAGATTGGCATCGCGGACGAGCTGCCAGCGGCCGTCGGCCTTGCGGAAGATCGTCAGCGTATGGCCGGAACGGCGGATCGTCTCGCCGCCCGGCGGAGTCGCCTCGATCTCGATGAAATTGCGCATGTACGCCCAATCGCCCAACACGCGCAGTTCGTCGATCCGGTAACGGCCGTCGATCGTCGGCGCGGGCCCGCCCCCGGCGTTCGCGTCACGCGATGCGGCCGCAAACGCCGCCTTGTCGAACGGCGGCCTGCCGGCCACCATGAAGATCGCGTCGTCGGCGATCAGGTCGAGCACGGTCGCCAGGTCGCCGCGGCGGCTCGATACGAACCAGTTGTCCACGAGCTCACGGATCGCGTGTTCGTCTTCGGTCATCGTCGCTCCTCCTTCATCGGCGCGCGCCCGTACGCCATGCGGCGCCCGAAAAAAAAGCCGCCCGGATCGACTCCGGGCGGCTTTCCTTGCTGCATCTTGCTGGCCGTGCGTCAGACCACGACGGTCTGCGCCTCGCCTTCGCGGGTCGCACGCACGGTGCCGATCTTCCACACCTGTTCGCCGGCGGCGGTCAGGTCGGCGATCGCTGCGTCGGCATCGGCCGCCGAAACGATCACGGCCATGCCGATCCCGCAGTTGAACACGCGGTGCATTTCCGCGTCGGCGACGCCGCCGTGCTCCTGCAGCCACTTGAACAGCGGCGGCAGCGGCCACGCGTTCTGGTCGAGCTCGGCGGTGAGGCCTTCGCGCAGCACGCGCGGAATGTTCTCGACGAGGCCGCCGCCGGTGATGTGCGCCATGCCCTTCACCGACAGCTTCTGCATCAGCGCGAGCAGCGGCTTCACGTAGATGCGCGTGGGTGCCATCAGCGCGTCGGCGAGCGAGCGGCCGTGGAAATCGGCGGACAGGTCGGGGTTCGCGCGCTCGATGATCTTGCGCACGAGCGAGAAGCCGTTCGAGTGGATGCCGCTCGAAGCGAGGCCCAGCACCACGTCGCCCTCGGCGATCGTGCTGCCGTCGATGATCTTGCTCTTCTCGACCGCGCCGACCGCGAAGCCGGCCAGGTCGTATTCGCCATCCGGGTACATGCCCGGCATTTCGGCCGTTTCACCGCCGATCAGCGCGCAGCCGGACAGTTCGCAACCCTGCGCGATGCCCTTGACGACCGTTGCCGCGGTATCGACGTCGAGCTTGCCGCACGCGAAGTAGTCGAGGAAGAACAGCGGCTCGGCGCCCTGCACGAGGATGTCGTTCACGCTCATCGCGACGAGATCCTGGCCGACGGTGTCGTGTTTGTTCAGATGAAAGGCCAGCTTGAGCTTGGTGCCCACGCCGTCGGTGCCCGACACGAGCACGGGCTCCTTGTACTTCTTCGGTACTTCGAACAGCGCGCCGAACCCGCCGATGCCGCCGAGCACGCCGTCGCGCAGGGTTTTCTTCGCAAAAGGCTTGATCTTGTCGATGAGCGCGTCGCCCGCGTCGATGTCGACGCCTGCGTCGCGATAGGACAGACCTTGGGCGTCGGGAGCGGATTTCGGAGGATTCATGGGGGAATGCGAGAAGGTCGGTAAAATGCGATTTTACCCGAAGCCGGCCCGTTGGCCGGAATTCCCAGCACCGAATCGTCAGGGATTGCATCTTGGTCAACACGTCCCCGTTTTCATCGCCGAGCGAACCGCGCCGAAACCGGCGTGGCGCCGTGCGTGCGGGCGCGCGTGAAGCCCGCGAAGACGCAGTTCCCGGCGCGTGCCCGGCGTACGGCACGCGTATTTTCAACCGACCCGCATTGTGACTGTTGTGTCCCGTCAACTGACGCTCGATCTCGGCACGCCGCCGCCCGCCACGTTCGACAACTTCATCATGAACGAGGAGAACGACGAGCTCATCTCGCGCCTGCAGAAGCTCGACCTCGCGCTCGCGGCGGGCCCCGTGCCGGACCGGTCGTTCTATATCTGGGGCGAGCCCGGATGCGGCCGCACCCATCTGCTGCAGGCGCTCGTGAGCGACGCCTCGTACGGTTATGCGCGTTATCTCACCCCGCAAAGCCCGCTCGGCGCGTTCACGTTCGACCCGCGCATCGGCATCTACGCGATCGACGACTGCGACCGGATGAGCGACACCCAGCAGGTCGCACTGTTCAACCTGTTCAACGAAGTGCGCGCGCACCCGTCGAGCGCGTTCGTCGCGGCGGGCCCCGCGGCGCCGCTCGCGCTCGACGTGCGCGAGGATCTCCGCACGCGCCTCGGCTGGGGGCTCGTGTTCCACCTGTCGCCGCCGTCCGATGCCGGCAAGATCGCCGTGCTCAAGCTCGCGGCGAAGGAGCGCGGGATCGCGCTCACCGACGACATCGCCGCGTACCTGCTGACCCATTTCCGCCGCGACATGCCGAGCCTGATGGCGCTGCTCGACGCGCTCGACCGCTTCTCGCTCGAGCAGAAACGCGCCGTCACGCTGCCGTTGCTGCGCCGCATGCTGGCGCGTCCCGGCGACGACATCACCCCACCGGGCACGGGCCCGAACCGCTTCGAGTAAAATGCGCTTCCATGACTAATCTGGCACTCTTTGACCTCGATCACACGCTGATCCCGACCGATAGCGACCACGAATGGGGCCGCTTCATGGTGAAGCTCGGCATCGTCGACGCGGAAAGCTTCTCGCGTCAGAACGACCAGTTCTTCGCCGACTACAAGGCCGGCAAGCTCGACATCCACGCGTACCTCACGGCGATGCTCACGCCGCTCGCGAAGTATTCGCGTGCGCAGCTCGCGCAATGGCACGAGCAATACATGCACGAGGTGATCCGGCCCGCAATGACGCCCGCCGCGCTCGAACTCGTGCGCAAGCACCTCGATGCGGGCGACCTGTGCTGCGTCGTGACGGCGACCAACGAATTCATCACGCGCCCGATCGCCACCGCGTTCGGCGTCGACACGCTGATCGCCTGCGAGGTCGAGACGACCGACGGGCATCCCGATTCGCCGTACACGGGCCGGCCGACCGGCACGCCGAGCTATCGCGAAGGCAAGATCGTGCGGACCGAAGCGTGGCTCGCGTCGCTCGGCAAACAATGGAGCGACTTCACGCACACCTACTTCTACAGCGACTCGCACAACGACATCCCGTTGCTCGAGAAAGTCACCGACCCGATCGCGACCAACCCTGACGACACGCTGCGCGCGCATGCAAGCAACCGCGGCTGGCGCATCCTCGATCTCTTCTGAACGTCGTGATCAAAAAATTCATTCGCAAACTGCTCGGCCAGGACGAAACCGAGCAAACCTCTCCCGCAGCGGCCCCGGCCGACGAAGCGGCCCCTGCTACCCCGCGTGCCCCGAAAGGCGCCCGCGGCGGCACGAAAAAGCCGCGCAGCAACCATGAGCCGACCGTCGTGCCGGCCAGCGTGCACGGCATCAACCCGGCACTGATCTCGAAGAATGCCGTGCGCGTGACCGACACGCTGCAGCAGGCGGGCTTCCGCGCCTTCATCGTCGGCGGTGCGGTACGCGACCTGCTGCTCGGCATCGCGCCGAAGGACTTCGACGTCGCGACCGATGCAACGCCCACCGAGGTGCAGCGCCTGTTCCGCCGCGCGCGCCTGATCGGCCGCCGCTTCCAGATCGTCCACGTGCAGTTCGGCCAGGAGCTGATCGAGGTGTCGACGTTCCGCGCGCTGGTCGATGCGCCGCCCGAGGCGGCCGCTGCCGAGCCGCCGAGGCGCCTGAAGCGCGACGAACTCGATCGCCGCACCCATGCGGTCGACGCGAGCGGCCGCGTGCTGCGCGACAACGTGTGGGGCGAGCAGCACGAAGACGCCGCACGCCGCGACTTCACGATCAACGCGATGTACTACGACCCGTCGACGCAGACGGTGCTCGACTACCACGACGGGATGGCCGACGTGCGCGCCCGCCTGTTGCGGATGATCGGCGATCCGGCCACGCGCTTCCGCGAGGATCCGGTGCGGATGCTGCGCGTCGTGCGCTTCGCGGCGAAGCTCGGTTTCGAGATCGAGCCGCACACGCGCGAGCCGATCAACGCGCTCGCCGACCTGATCAACAACGTACCGGCCGCGCGCCTGTTCGACGAAATGCTGAAGCTGCTGCTGTCGGGCCACGCGCTCGCGTGCCTGCAGCGGCTGCGCAAGGAAGGCCTGCACCACGGGCTGCTGCCGCTGCTCGACGTCGTGCTCGAACAGCCGCAGGGCGAGAAGTTCATCACGCTCGCGCTGAACAACACCGATGCACGCGTGCGCGCCGGCAAGCCGGTTTCCCCGGGCTTCCTGTTCGCGACGCTGCTGTGGCACGACATGCGCCAGCGCTTCGAGCAATACACGGCCGAAGGCGAAATCCCGGTGCCGGCGCTCCATCGCGCGATGGACGACGTGCTCGACATGCAGACCGAGAAACTCGCGATCCACAAGCGCTACTCGGCCGACATGCGCGAGATCTGGGGCCTGCAGCTGCGCCTCGAGAAACGCTCGGGCCGCAGCGCGATGAGGCTGCTGGAACACCAAAGGTTTAGAGCGGGGTATGATTTCCTCCTGTTACGCTGCGAATCCGGCGAGCTCGATGCGGAAGTCGGACAGTGGTGGACGGATTTCATCGAAGGCGACGCGGCCGCTCGCGAGGCATTGCTCACGCAGGGCGGCTCGAAGGAAAAATCGCCCCGCAAGCGGCGCCGCCGCGGCGGTGCGCGAAACCGCAAGCCGGGTGAAGGTGCCGCCGAGCAGGCACCGGACACCTCGGGCGGTTCCGACGACTGACGCGCACGACGGCGAACGACGTAGGAAGTGATGCCATGACGGTTGCATATATCGGACTGGGGGCGAATCTCGGCGATGCGCGCCAGACCCTGAAGGACGCGGTGGTGTGCCTCGCGCAGCAGCGCACCATCTCGATCCTCGGCAAATCGAGCCTGTATCGCACGGCGCCCTTCGAAGCGGGCGGCGACGACTACTACAACTGCGTCGTCAAGCTCGACACGACGCTGTCGGCGCGCGAGCTGCTCGCGCTCTGCCAGAAGATCGAACATCACTTCGGCCGCGAGCGCCCGTATCGCAACGCGCCGCGCACGCTCGACCTCGACATCCTGCTGTTCGGCGCCGACTCGATCGACGAGCCCGACCTGATCGTCCCGCACCCGCGCCTCACCGATCGCGCGTTCGCGCTCGTGCCGCTCGTGGAGATCGAGCCCGCACTCGACATTCCCGCGCGCGGCCGTGCCGAAACCTTCCTCGCCGCCGTCGCGGATCAGCGTGTCGAGAAGGTGCAGACCTGCCAGTGCCTGATGCAGAAGGCGCTCGCCGCCAGCGAAGACGCCGACAAGAACCGCTGCCGATGACCCCGACACCCCTCACCGTCACTGCGCCCGACCTGCGCGCCCCGCACCGCTATCTCGTGATCGAAGGCCCGATCGGCGTCGGCAAGACGACGCTCGCGCGCCTGCTCGCCGAACGCTGGTCGATGCAGACGCTGCTCGAGCGCCCGCAGGACAACCCGTTCCTCGAACGCTTCTATCGCGATACCGCGCGCTACGCGCTGCCCGTGCAGCTGTCGTTCGCGCTGCAGCGTGCGCAGCAGGCACGCGAGCTGGTCGGTGCGCTCGAAACGGGCCGCCCGGTCATCGCCGATTTCATGCCGCAGAAAAACGACATCTTCGCGCGGCTGAACCTGCCGGAAGACGAGTGGCAGCTCTACCGTTCGGTCGCGACGCACGTGGACGTGCCGCAGGCGCCGTCGCCCGACCTCGTCGTCTACCTGCAGGCGAGCCCCGAAGTGCTGTTCTCGCGCATCCAGAAGCGCGGGCTGCCGATGGAGCTGCAGATCAGCGACGCGTACCTGCGCTCGCTCGTCGACGCGTACAACGAATTCTTCTACCACTACGACCGCACGCCGGTGCTGACGGTCGCCGCGGAACACCTGAACCCGCAGGATTCCCCCGAAGATCTCGCCCTGCTGGTCGAGCGCATCGAGACGATGCGCGGCCGCAAGGAATTCTTCGTCAAGGGCGAGACGACGCGCTGACGCGTCCTCGCCTGTCGTTCCTTACCATCCGAACCGGATTTCCCATGACCTATCTCCAGGAATCGAGCCGGCCTGCCGTCACGGTGCCCAAGCTGCAGGCAATGCGCGTCGCCGGCGAGAAGATCGCGATGCTCACCTGCTACGACGCGAGCTTTGCCGCCCTGCTCGACCGTTCGGGCGTCGACGTGCTGCTGATCGGCGATTCGCTCGGCAACGTGCTGCAGGGCCACACGACCACGCTGCCCGTGTCGCTCGACGACATCGCGTATCACACCGCCTGTGTCGCCCGCGCGCAGCCGCGCGCGCTGGTCGTCGCCGATCTGCCGTTCGGCACGTACGGCACGCCGGCCGAGGCGTTCGCGAGTGCCGTCAAGCTGATGCGTGCCGGTGCGCAGATGGTCAAGCTCGAAGGCGGCGAATGGCTCGCCGAGACGATCCGCTTCCTCGTCGAGCGCGCGGTGCCCGTATGCGCGCACGTGGGCCTCACGCCGCAATCGGTGCACGCGTTCGGCGGCTTCAAGGTGCAAGGCAAGACCGAAGCCGGTGCTGCCCAGTTGCTGCGCGACGCGCGCGCGATCGAGGATGCGGGCGCGCAGCTCGTCGTGCTCGAAGCCGTGCCGACGCTCGTCGCCTCCGAAGTCACGCACATGCTCAAGGTTCCGACGATCGGCATCGGCGCGGGCGTCGACTGCTCGGGCCAGGTGCTCGTGCTGCACGACATGCTCGGCGTGTTCCCCGGCAAGCGGCCGCGCTTCGTGAAGGATTTCATGCAGGGCCAGCCGAACATCCAGGCGGCCGTCGAAGCGTATGTGCACGCGGTGAAGGAGGGTTCGTTCCCTGGGGCGGAACATTCGTTCTGACGTCCGTGGCGGGGCCTGCGACGCGTGCGCCGGCGCCCCGATGTAAAAAAGCGCGGCGCCCTTTGCGGGGCGCCGCGCTTTTTCTTTCACACGCTGCCGGTTGCCGGCTGCCGGTTACTTCAGTACCGCGTCGAGCGCGCCGCGCAGCGCGTTGGTCAGCAGCAGCGCCTCCGCACGCGCAAGATCGTCGCGGGTCACGACCCGCTCCGTCGCGCCGAACACACGATCGTCGAGCAACACGCCACGCATCACCCCCGGCAACAGGCCGGATTCGAGCGGCGGCGTTACCCACTGGCCGTCAAGCTTCACGAACAGGTTCGAGCGCCCGCCTTCCGTCACCTCGCCGCGTTCGTTGACGAACAGCATGTCGAAACCGCCCAGCGCCTCAGCCGCCTGCCACGCGCGATCGTATTCGGCGCGGCGCGTGGTCTTGTGCAGCAGCAGCGCATCGCTCGCGCGGGTCGGCGCGAAACCGTGCGCAGACGCAAGCATCACGCCGACCGGCCCCGCCGGCAGCGGCTTGAGCGGCGCCGCGATGATCTCGATGGCGCCATCCTTCGCGAGCGAAAGCTTCATCCGGTAGGCGTCGTCGCCGTCGAGCGCTGCGCAGTGCGTATCGATCGCGTCGCGCAACGCCTCGGCATCGAAGCGGAAGCCGAACGCATCCGCGCTACGCTGCAGCCGTGCGAGATGACGATCGAGGTGCCGGATGCCGTCCGCACGCGTGGCAGCGGTCGTTTCGAACAGCTGGAAGCCGGGATCGGCATCCGTCAGGAATCGTGCTTTCAATTCGCACTCCGCATATTCGTCGGCCGCGATACTGTCGAGCACGATGCCCGCGCCGACGCCCATCGTGCCACGGCGCCGGCCGGCGATTGGCGTCGCCGGACTGCGTGCTTCGGCACCGGTCGCACCTTCGCGGTCAGCGCCTTCGCCCGCCGTACCTTCGCCGGTAGCATCGAGCGTCAGCGTACGGATCGCGACCGACAGGCAAAAATCGCCACAACCGGCCGGGCGCTCACCCGGTACGTCGGAATCGGCACCTTGCTTCGCGGCGTCGAGCCAGCCGATCGCGCCCGTATAGAGGCCGCGCGGTGTCGACTCGATCGCATCGATCAACTGCATCGTCTTGTACTTCGGCGCACCCGTGATCGATCCGCACGGAAACAGCGCACGCAGCATCTGCGCGAACGTCGTCCCTGCTCGCCAGCCGGCCTCGACCGTTGACGTCATCTGCCACACCGACGCATACGGCTCGACGGAGAACAGCGCCGGCACGCGAACCGTCCCGGTGCGTGCGATCCGCGATATGTCGTTGCGCAGCAGGTCGACGATCATCACGTTTTCCGCGCGGTTCTTCGGATCGTTCGCGAGGAACGCGGCTGCCGCCGCATCGTCGCGAGGGTCGGCCGAACGCGGCGCGGTGCCCTTCATCGGCCGCGCGCGCAGCACGTCGCCGTGCTTCTCGACGAACAGCTCGGGCGAACACGACACGACCCACGCACCGTCGGGCAACGCGACCAGCGCGCCGTAGCGCACCGGCTGGCGCGCACGCAGCCGCCGGTACAGCGCGAGCGGCGTGCCGAACACGTCGAAGTTCAGCCGGTACGTGTAGTTGACCTGATACGAATCGCCCGCGCGCAGCGCGTCGTGCACCGCGGCGATCGCCGCATCGAACGCATCGCGCGACACGCTCTTCGCGACGTGCGCGACACCCGCGATCGACGGCGCGTCGCTGCCGCCGTCCTGCTGCGCGAGCCACGCATCGACTTCGTCACGCGACAGGCGTTCGCAGCGCGCATACAGCAAAAAGCGCGCCGGGGCATGGCCCGGCTGCGCCCGTAGCAGGTTGCGTCCGAATTCGTAATCGCCGACGACGACCGCATGCAGCCCGTCGCGCAGGTCCTGCGCCACCGCCGCATCGACTGCGTCGAGCCGCGCCGGATCCGTGCACACGCGTTCGCGCACGAATCCCGAATACAAACGACTCGACCGCGCGGACGCGGTCGAGTCGCAATCGTCCAAGAGCGCGAACGACGCGCTCTCGTTGCCTTCAGTCATGCTGTTACTCGAGTTACTCGAAGAAGCTCTTCACACGGTCGAACCAGCTCTTGCTCTGCGGGCTGTGACGCGCGCCGCCCTCGGCCAGCGACTTCTCGAACTGCTTGAGCAGGTCGCGCTGGTTGTCGGTCAGCTTCACGGGCGTCTCGACCTGCACGTGCACGTACAGATCGCCCGCGATGCTCGAACGCAGCCCCTTGATGCCCTTGCCGCGCAGCCGGAACGTCTTGCCCGACTGCGTGCCTTCCGGCACCGGGAACGATGCACGGCCGGCCAGCGTCGGCACCTCGATCTCGCCGCCGAGCGCGGCGGTCGTGAACGGGATCGGCATCTGGCAGTGGAGATCGTCGCCGTCGCGCTCGAACACCGAGTGCGGCTTGATGTGGATCTCGACGTACAGGTCGCCCGGCGGCCCGCCGTTGATGCCCGGCTCGCCGTTGCCGGCCGAGCGGATGCGCATCCCGTCGTCGATCCCGGCCGGGATCTTCACTTCGAGCGTCTTGGTTTCCTTCACCTTGCCCGACCCGTGGCAATGCACGCACGGCTCGGGGATGTAGGTGCCCGTGCCGTGGCACTTCGGGCAGGTCTGCTGGATGCTGAAGAAGCCCTGCGACATGCGCACCGTGCCCTGGCCATGGCAGGTCGGGCAGGTTTCCGGCTTCGTGCCGGGCTTCGCACCCGACCCGTGGCAGACCTCGCACGACACCCAGCTCGGCACGCGGATCTGCGTGTCGTAGCCGTGTGCGGCCTGCTCGAGCGTGATTTCCATGCTGTAGCGCAGGTCGGCACCGCGATACACCTGCGGGCCGCCACGGCCGCCGCGCGCGGCGCCGCCCGCGGCTTGGCCGAAGATGTCGCCGAAGATGTCGCCGAACGCATCCGCGAAGCCGCCGAAGCCCTGTGCGCCCGCACCGCCCATGTTCGGATCGACGCCTGCATGGCCGTACTGGTCGTACGCGGCCCGCTTCTGGCTGTCCGAGAGCATTTCGTAGGCTTCCTTCACCTCCTTGAAATGCTCTTCCGCATCCTTGTTGTCCGGATTGCGGTCAGGGTGATACTTCATCGCAAGCTTGCGATATGCCTTCTTGATTTCGTCGTCGCTCGCATTCTTCGCGACGCCCAGAACCTCGTAGTAATCCCGTTTCGCCATATCGATTCACTGTGCCGCCACGCATCGCGCACGCGGCGGCTCCTTTCGCCCGCAGTAAAGTCTCTCGACTCGTCTGGCGCTGCGCCCGTCCGCGGACGGCTCGTGCAGCACCCGCCAAAAAACAAATGTGCCCGGAGGGCCGCAAAGCCCGCCAGGCGTGGAGTCGATCCGGCCATCCGGAAGGAAAGACAGACCGCTTGTCAGCCAGCCCGCCAGCCGCGCCGCGCGCGTGTTGCGCGCGGCGTGCGGCACCGGGGCAACCCGGCTTAGTCCTTCTTCACTTCCTTGAACTCGGCGTCGACGACATCGTCGGCAGCCTGTTGCGCGCCGCCCGCGTGGGCCGCACCTTCCGCTGCACCCGCTGCGCCGGCCGCACCCGCTTGCTGGGCCTGCATGTCGGCGTACATCTTTTCGCCGAGCTTCTGCGAAACCTTGCCGAGTTCCTCGACCTTCGCGTCGATCGCAGCCTTGTCGGCCGACGTGTCCTTCAGCACTTCCTCGAGCGACTTCAGCGACACTTCGATCGCTTCCTTCTCGCCCGCGTCCAGCTTGTCGCCGTACTCGGTCAGCGCCTTCTTCGTGCTGTGGACCAGCGCGTCGCCCTGGTTGCGCGAATCGGCCAGCTCGCGCAGCTTGTGATCTTCCGCTGCGTTCGCTTCCGCGTCCTTGATCATCTGGTCGATTTCAGCCTCGGACAGACCCGAATTCGCCTTGATCGTGATCTTGTTTTCCTTGCCGGTCGCCTTGTCCTTCGCGCCGACGTGCAGGATGCCGTTCGCGTCGATGTCGAAGGTCACTTCGATCTGCGGCACGCCACGCGGTGCGGGCGGGATGCCTTCGAGGTTGAACTCGCCGAGCAGCTTGTTGCCTGCTGCCATTTCGCGTTCGCCCTGGAACACCTTGATCGTCACGGCGCCCTGGTTGTCGTCCGCCGTCGAATACACTTGCGCGTGCTTCGTCGGGATCGTCGTGTTCTTGCTGATCATCTTCGTCATCACGCCGCCGAGCGTCTCGATACCGAGCGACAGCGGGGTCACGTCGAGCAGCAGCACGTCCTTGCGGTCGCCCGACAGGACCTGGCCCTGGATCGCCGCGCCAACCGCGACGGCTTCGTCCGGGTTCACGTCACGGCGCGGATCCTTGCCGAAGAATTCCTTCACCTTCTCCATGACCTTCGGCATGCGCGTCTGGCCGCCGACCAGGATCACGTCGTCGATGTCCGACACCTTGACGCCTGCGTCCTTGATCGCGATGCGGCACGGTTCGATCGTGCGCTCGACGAGGTCTTCCACCAGCGCTTCCAGCTTCGCGCGGGTGATCTTCAGGTTCAAGTGCTTCGGGCCCGACGCGTCCGCCGTGATGTACGGCAGGTTGATTTCGGTCTGCTGGCTCGACGACAGCTCGATCTTCGCCTTTTCAGCGGCTTCCTTCAGGCGCTGCAGCGCGAGCACGTCCTTCGACAGGTCGACGCCCTGCTCCTTCTTGAACTCGCCGATGATGTAATCGATGATGCGCTGGTCGAAGTCTTCGCCGCCGAGGAACGTGTCGCCGTTGGTCGACAGCACTTCGAACTGCATTTCGCCGTCGACGTCCGCGATCTCGATGATCGACACGTCGAACGTACCGCCGCCGAGGTCATACACGGCGATCTTGCGGTCGCCCTTCTCGGCCTTGTCGAGGCCGAACGCGAGCGCGGCTGCGGTCGGCTCGTTGATGATCCGCTTGACTTCGAGGCCCGCGATGCGGCCGGCATCCTTGGTTGCCTGGCGCTGGCTGTCGTTGAAGTACGCCGGCACCGTGATCACGGCTTCCGTGACCGGCTCGCCGAGGTAGTCTTCAGCCGTCTTCTTCATCTTGCGCAGCACTTCCGCCGAAACCTGCGGCGGCGCGAGCTTTTCGCCGTGCGCTTCGACCCATGCATCGCCGTTGTCGGCCTTGATGATGCTGTAAGGCATCAGGCCGATGTCCTTCTGGACTTCCTTCTCTTCGAAGCGGCGGCCGATCAGGCGCTTCACTGCGAACAGCGTGTTCTTCGGGTTGGTCACCGATTGACGCTTGGCCGGCGCGCCGACGAGCACTTCGTTGTCGTCCATGTAGGCGATGATCGACGGCGTGGTGCGCGTGCCTTCCGAGTTCTCGATGACCTTGACCTGGTTGCCTTCCATGATGGCGACGCACGAGTTCGTGGTGCCGAGGTCAATACCGATGATCTTTCCCATTTTTCCTAATCTCCAGAAATGCTTGTTTGCTGCGCAAAACCCCGCGTTTTGGGGCGGTTTCGCGCGCCAGAATTCAACTCTGTTCCCGAAATGCGTCCGGCCGGTCCGTTTTCAAGACCCGCCGAGCGATGCGGATATTAAATTTTTTCAATCGCCGCCGGCTAGGGGATCGCTGCCCGCCGCCGCGATTTTCGCGCGTGCCGCCGACACGGCCGCCTGGAACTGCGCGAGGCCATGCCAGCCCGTCGCACGGCCGAGCCGCTTGCCGCGGTGGAAGAAGAACCACGTCGGCACACCGTGCAGCCCGAAGCGGCGCCCAAGCTGGTGGTGTTCGTACACGTTGCAATGGAACCACTTCAAGCCCAGCGCGCGGATGGCGTCGGGCTGGGCGAGCATCGCCTTCTTCGCGATCTCGCAGTTGAAGCAGTCGACGCCCCAGAAGAACACCACCGCAAGCGCGTCCCCCGCGCCGTCGATCGCCGCGTCGAACGTACCGGCGTCCAGCGCCTGCATGTCGAACGCGTCAAATGCGGCCGGATCGACGCCGGCGGGCACCATCGCGACGCCCTTACTTCGGCTGCGCGACGGTGACGAGCGCCGGACGCAGCACGCGGTCGGCGATCGTGTAGCCCTTCTGCAGCACCGTGACGACGGTGTTCGGCTCCTGCTCGGCCGGCACCATCGAAATTGCCTGGTGCTGGTGCGGATCGAACTTCTCGCCGACCGGGTTGATCGCGACGACGCGGCCCTTCTCGAGTGCGCTCGTCAGCTGGCGCAGCGTCAGCTCGACGCCTTCGCGCACCTTCGCGATATCGCCGGACGTATCGTTGACGGCCGCTTCCAGGCTGTCCAGCACGGGCAGCAGGTGCTCCGCGAAGCTCTCGATCGCGAACTTGTGCGCCTTCGAGACGTCGTCCTGCGCGCGGCGGCGGACGTTCTCGGTCTCGGCCTTCGCCCGCAGGTAGCTCTCCTGCAGCTCGGCGACCTTGGCTTGAGCCTCCGCGAGCGCCGCGTCGGCTGCTTCGGCGGCGGGAGCAGCGCCTTGCGCCGCCTGCTTCTCGCTGCCGGTATCTTCGGCCGATTGGGTAGACGGGTTCTCTTGCGTGTTTTCCATGTCGCTGAAAGTCGATTAGAGGTTGAAGCCAAATCGGCAACCGCCGGACCGTATACCCGGCGGCACCGCACATTGCTGGTGCAAATAAGGGTGAAAACTGCGATTTCAAGAGGGTTATTCGCCGGCATTCTCCAATGCCGCGAAACAACCGCGCGTCGCACCGGTGCATCGCCCGCATAGTCCGCCACGGCAGGCGAAACGGGCTGTAACAACGCTTACCTGGCAAGTACTAGCTTGGCACAGTCCCGCTGCACTACACTCCACTCAAGCGTCGGAAAAGCGTGTTTACCCTTAGCTGACCGACGCCTTACAACCACCACCTGGCGCCGTTTTCACCCCTTCTCGAGGGGAGTACCGTGAAACTGACCTTTGCGATATCGGTGGTCGCGCTGGTACTCATTGCCGGCACCACCACCATCTGCCTGTCGGGAGCCGTGACCGACCGCACGACCGAATACGGGAGCGCGCGGGCGACGTTCGACCAGATGTTCAGCTCCCACCAGAAAATCTGTCGATGATGCGCCGGTCGCGCTTCGTCGGCCGGCCGTGCAATTCGGCCGCCGGCTCGCGATACGTGCGGCGCCGCTCCAGTTCGGCGAGCCGCGCGGCCCGCCCCGCTTCCGTTTCCTCGTAAAGCGTCTGCGCGACGCTCGCCGGCCCGCGCACGTCGCACACGCCGAGGACGGCAATGTGCCAGACGATGCCGTCGATCGCAATTTCGACCTCGTCGCCCACGCGCACTTCCTTCGCCGGCTTGACCGCAGCCCCGCCGATCTTCACGTGCCCCTTGTCGACCGCATCGGTCGCAAGCGAGCGCGTCTTGAAGAACCGGGCCGCCCACAGCCATTTGTCGATGCGCAGCTTCGCGCCCGGTTCGGTCGAAATCTTGTAGTTCATCGCACCTCACCCGCCGTTTCGGGCTGCGCGGCCTTGACCGGCCAGCCCTGCAGATTCTCGGCGACGATCTCGCCGAGCGCGCCGATCCATGCGGGCGCGCCGTTCAGGCACGGAATCCGGTGGAACGCCTTGCCGCCGCCGGCGAGGAACTCGTCGCGCACTTCCATGCCGATCTCCTCGATCGTCTCCAGGCAATCGGCCGTGAAACCGGGACAGAACACGTCGGCCCGCTGTACGCCGGCCTCGCCGAACTCGCGCAACGTCGGCGCGGTATAAGGCTGCAGCCATTCGGCCTTGCCGAAACGCGACTGGAACGTGACGCGGCACTCGGTCGTCGACAGCCCGAGCGCGGCCATCAGCAACGCGCCCGTCTGCTGGCACTGGTCGTGATAGGGATCGCCGAGGTCGAGCGTGCGCTTCGGCACGCCGTGAAAGCTCAGCACGAGCTTGTCGCCGGCCGCGAAATCCGGCCGGCCGTGCTGCGCCCAATACTGGCGCACCTGCTCGGCCAGCGCGTGGATATAGGCCGGATGGTCGGCGTAGTGCCGTATCGTGCGCACCTCCGGCTGGTTGCGCATGCGCGAGAGCGCGTCGAATGCGGCGTCGAATGCGGTGGCCGTGGTCGACGCCGAGTATTGCGGATACATCGGCATCAGCAGCACGCGCTCGACGCCGGCGCGCTTGAACTGCGCGAGCGCGTGCGAAATGTTCGGACTGCCGTAGCGCATCGCGTAGTCGACCTGCACTTGATAACCGTTCGACGCGAGCAGGTGCCGCACGCCGTCGGTCTGGCGCACGGTATGCACGCGCAGCGGCGAGCCCTCGGGCATCCAGACGGCCGCGTATTTCTTCGCGGACGCGCGGCCGCGCAGCGGCAGGATCAGCGTGCGCAGCAGCACCTGCCAGATGGCCTGCGGAATCTCGACGACCCGCGGATCCGACAGGAATTCGGCCAGATAGCGCCGCACGGCACGCGGCGTGGGCGCATCGGGCGTGCCGAGATTGATCAGCAGCACACCGATACGATGGGCGGCCGCGATACTCGAAGGCGGCTCAAGATCGAAACGCATGGGCAAGAACGTGCTCGGGGCACGGGACCGGACGGCTCTCAATTATAGCGGGCCGCCTCGCGCCGGTCGGCTGGCCGTTCGGCCGACTGTCGGCGCACGCGGCGCCGCGGCACGATGACGGGGCGGGATCGGGCTGGCGCTCGCAGGCTACTGCTGGCTCAGCGTGAGCGACAGCAGCCGCGCGGTGATGTCGACGATCGGGATCACGCGGTTGTACGCCATGCGGGTCGGGCCGATCACGCCGAGCGTGCCGACGATCTGCCCGTTCACCTCGTAAGGGGCGGTAACGACGCTCATTTCCTCGATCGGCACGAGTGTCGATTCGCCGCCGATGAAGATCTGCACGCCCTGGGCGTGGCTCGACACGTCGAGCAGTTGCAGGAGGCCCGTCTTTTGGTCGAATACGTCGAACAGCTTGCGCAGCCGGGCCATGTCGGACGACAGATCCGCCACCTCGAGCAGGTTGCGCTCGCCGGAAATCAGCACGGTGTCCTCGGTGTCGGGCACCTCGGTGCTGGCCGTCACGGCCGCATGCATCAGCGTGGTCATGTCGCCGCGCAACTGGTCGATCTCGTCGCGCAGGCGACGGCGCACCTCGTCGAACGACAGCCCGGCGAAATGCGCGTTGATGTAGTTGGACGCCTCGGTCAATTGCGACGGCGAGTAGTCGCGCGGCGTCGCGAGCATCCGGTTCTGCACGTCACCCTCGGGCGTCACGATGATCAGCAGGATGCGCTTGTCCGACAGGCGCATGAACTCGATCTGCTTGAACACGTGGCTGCGGCGCGGCGTCAGCACGACGCCCGCGAACTGCGACAGGTTCGACAGCACGCTCGCCGCGGCCGCCACGACGCGCTGCTGCGGCTCGCCGGCCTGCAGCGTGTTCTGCACCTGCCGCGCGACGGCCTCGGCGTCGATCGGCACCTCGACCGTCAGCATCGTGTCGACGAACAGCCGGTAGCCGCGCGGCGTCGGCACGCGGCCGGCCGACGTGTGCGGGCTCGACACGAGGCCGAGCTCCTCCAGGTCGGACATCACGTTGCGGATCGTCGCCGGGCTCAGCTCGAGCCCGGAGTAACGGGACAACGTGCGCGATCCGACTGGCTGACCGTCGGCGATATACCGTTCGATCAGGGTTTTCAGGAGGGTTCGTGCGCGAGGATCTAGCATGGTGGAAAATTTTAGCGCAACCGCGCGACCGCGGCGAGTGGCGTCGGCCACCGATGCGCGGGCCGACCCGATCCGACCCCGTCAGCGAACAGCCGGTTCTTTTCGTCAACGAGCTATGGTGTAATGCCGGCATGAAAACCGGTAATCAGTTCAACACTGTCGCGCTCGTCGGCCGGAGCAACACGCCGAACATCGCCGAGCCGCTCGCCACGCTGGCCGCCTGCATCGCCAAGCGGGGCTTCGAGGTCGTCTTCGAAGCCGAGACCGCGCGCGAGATCGGCATCACCGGCTACCCGGCGCTGACCCCGGCCGAAATCGGGGCGCGCGCCGACGTGGCGGTCGTACTGGGCGGCGACGGGACGATGCTCGGCATCGGCCGTCAGCTCGCGCCGTACAAGACACCGCTGATCGGGATCAACCACGGGCGGCTCGGCTTCATCACCGATATCGCGGCCGCCGACATGCAGGCCCTCGTCCCGGTGATCCTGTCGGGCAAGTTCGAGCGCGAGGAGCGCTCGCTGCTCGAGGCCCGGATCATGCGCGACGGCGAACCGATCTACCACGCGCTCGCGTTCAACGACGTCGTCGTGAACCGCAGCGGCTTCTCCGGGATGGTCGAGCTGCGCGCGTCGGTCGACGGCCGGTACATGTACAACCAGCGTTCGGACGGCCTGATCGTCGCCACGCCGACCGGCTCGACCGCTTACGCGCTGTCGTCGGCCGGCCCGATCCTCCATCCGCAGTTGCAGGGCATCGTGCTCGTGCCGATCGCGCCGCACGCGCTGTCGAACCGGCCGATCGTACTGCCCGACGATTCGAAGATCGCGATCCAGATCGTCGGCGGGCGCGACGTCAACGTGAACTTCGACATGCAGTCGTTCACGTCGCTCGAACTGAACGACACGATCGAGGTGCGCCGCTCGAAGCACACGGTGCCGTTCCTGCATCCGATCGGCTACAGCTACTACGCGACGCTGCGCAAGAAGCTGCACTGGAACGAACACGCCTCGAACGAAGACGACAAGGCGTCCTGACGCCGCTCCGCCCGACACCATGCTCCGCCACCTCTCGATCCGCGACTTCGTCATCGTCGCCGCGCTCGATCTCGAATTCGACAGCGGCTTTTCCGTCTTTTCCGGTGAAACCGGCGCCGGGAAATCGATCCTGATCGACGCCCTCGCCCTCGCGCTCGGCGAACGCGCCGACGCGAGCGTCGTACGAACCGGCTGCGGCCGCGCCGACATCACCGCCGAATTCACGCCGCACGACCGCGTCGCGCGCTGGCTCGACGAACACGCGTTCGACACCGAGGACACCGTGATGCTGCGCCGCGTGATCGATGCGAACGGACGGTCGCGCGCGTTCATCAACGGCACCAGCGCGACGCTCGCGCAGCTGCGCGAACTCGGCGAAATGCTCGTCGACATCCACGGCCAGCATGCGCACCAGCTGCTGATGCGGCCCGACGCGCAGCGCGAGCTGTTCGACACGCACGCGGGGCTCGTCGCCGATGCGGCGAACGTCGCGCGCGCGTGGCGCGTGTGGCGCGACGCGACGCAGGCGATCGAGGCCGCGAAGGCGCACGAGCGCGAGCTGCAGCTCGAACGCGAAAAGCTCGCGTGGCAGCTCGCCGAGCTCGACAAGCTCGCGCCGCAGCCCGGCGAATGGGACGAAGTCAGCAACGAGCACAAGCGCCTGTCGCATTCGGCGAACCTGATCGACGGCGTGCGCGGCGCACTCAACGCGTTGTCCGAGGCCGACGACGCGATGCTCGCGCAGCTCGGCGCGATCGTGTCGAAGCTGCGCAGCCTGGCCGACTACGACACCTCGCTCGGCGACGCGCTCGCGTCGCTCGAACCGGCCGAGATCCAGCTGCAGGAAGCCGTCTACTCGCTGTCGCACTATGCGCAGCGCGTCGATCTCGATCCCGAGCGGCTCGCGCAGGTCGAAACGCGCCTCGATGCGCTGCATTCGACCGCCCGCAAGTTCCGGTTGCCGCCCGACACGCTGCACGAAGAACACGCGGCACGCCGCGCGCAGCTCGCCGCGCTCGACGCGGCCGCCGATCTCGGTGCGCTCGAGGCGACGCAGGCCAAGGCGCGGGAAGCCTATCTCGCCGATGCCAGGCATCTGTCGAAGGCGCGCGCGCAGGCCGCCAAGGCGCTCGGCACGGCCGTCACGGCCGGCATGCAGGAACTGTCGATGGCGGGCGGAAGCTTCGAAGTCGCGCTCGTCCCGCTCGCCGACGGCGGCCCGCACGGGCTCGAGCAGGTCGAATTCCGGGTCGCCGGCCACCCCGGCGTGCCGCTGCGGCCGCTCGCGAAGGTCGCGTCGGGCGGCGAACTCGCGCGGATCAGCCTTGCGCTCGCAGTGATCGCAAGCGCGGCGAGCCCGACGCCGACGCTGATCTTCGACGAAGTCGATACGGGGATCGGCGGCGGCGTCGCCGAAGTGGTCGGCCGCCTGCTGCACCAGCTCGGGCGCGATCGCCAGGTGCTGTGCGTGACGCACCTGCCGCAGGTCGCCGCGCGCGGCGACCACCACTTCCAGGTCGCGAAGGGCGCCGACGAGCGCGGCGGCACGGTGTCGACGGTCGTCGCGCTCGACCGCGCCAACCGGATCGAGGAAGTCGCGCGGATGCTCGGCGGGCTCGAGATCACGGCCACGACGCGCAAGCACGCGAAGGAAATGCTGGCGGCCTGACGCGGGCATCCGTCGGCCGAATGCAAAAAGACCGGCGCATGCGCCGGTCTTTTTTTGCCGCACGGCCGCTCGCCCGATCGCGCCCGCCCTGCTCCGCGAGTTCGAACGCCCGATTCGAACACCCGACTCAAACGCCCGTTTCAGCCGTCCCGAACACGCGCGCCCAAAGCGCCGTCACGGCTGCCCGCTCGTCGGCCACCACGGCCGGATCGACCCGCGCCTTCTCCATCCCGTCGAGCCGCAGCTTGTGCTGCAGCTTCCGGTACTTCCGGTACGCCGCGCCGACGCGCTCGGCCTCGTCCTCGCCCATCAGCCCGAAGCGCGCGACCTCGCGCAGCAGCGCGATGTTGCCCGTGTTGCGGATCAGCTCGGCGTCGCTCGACGCGTGCAGCAGCACCCAGTACTGGACGATGAATTCGATGTCGACCATCCCACCGCGATCGTGCTTCAGGTCGAACAGCTCGGTCTGGTTCGGATGGCCAGCAAACACCTTGCCGCGCATGTCGACGATCTCCTTCGCGAGCACGCCGCCGTCGCGCGGCGTCGTCAACACCTGCTGGCGGATCGCCTCGAAGTCCGCGCCGATCTGCGCGTCGCCCGCGCTGTAGCGGGCACGCGTCAGCGCCTGGTGCTCCCACACCCACGCGGTGTTCGCGGCGTCGCCCTCGCGCAGCTGGTAGCGGCGGAACGCATCGAGATCGGTGACGAGCAGCCCGGCCTCGCCGTTCGGCCGCAGCCGCAGGTCGATGTCGAACAGCGCGCCGGCCCCGGTTGCCGTGGTGAGCCACGTGATGAGCCGCCGCGTGAAGGTCGTGTAGACGTCCGCCGAGCGCTCGTCCGCGTCGTCGTACAGGAAGATCAGGTCGAGATCGGATGCGTAGCCGAGCTCCTTGCCGCCCAGCTTGCCGTACGCGATCACCGCGAACTTCGGCACGTCGCGATGGCGCTTCGCGAGCTGGGACCAGACGACTTCGATCGTCACGTCGAGCACCGCGTCGGCCAGCTCGGACAGCCGGTCGCTCACGTGCTCGACCGACAGCTGCCCGGCCAGGTCGATCAGCAGGATCCGGAACACCTCCGCGTGCTGCGCGTGCCGCAGCAGGTCCATCTGCTGCTCGGGGCCGTCGGCCGCCGCGAGACGCGCGCGCAGCGCGTCCTTGAACGCAGGCCAGTCGAACGGGCTCGCGATCGCCTCGTCGTCGAGCAGTTCGTCGAGCAGTTGCGGGTGGCGGATCAGGTATCCGCCGCCCCAGCGCGTCGCGCCGAGCACCGACAGCACGCGGTCGAGCGCGGCCGGATACTCGGTCAGCAGCGCGAGATAGACGCCGCGCCGGCTGACCGTCTCGAGCAGGTCGAACAGGCGCACGATCGTGTCGTCGCGGCGTGCGGCGTCGATGTTCGGCGCGGCGTCGAGCGCCCGCTGCGCGACGCGGTCGAAGCGCTGCCGGCTCTTTTCCGGCAGGCCCGCATAGCGCGTCGATTGCCAGATCGCACGCAGCCGCGCGAGCACGGCGGCCGGATCGGCGAAACCGAGGCCGTCGAGGCGCGCGACCAGCGCATCGTCCTCGCCGTCGTCGCCCAGCGCGCCGCTCCAGATCCATGCGGCGGCCGTGTCGTCACCCGCCGCGCAAGGGCCGCCGCCCTTCACCTTGTCCGCGAAGAGCTGGTCGAACTGCGCCTCGACGAAGTTCCGGTGCTCATCCAGCACCGTCATCAGCGCCGCATAGTCGGCAAAGCCGAGCGACGCGGCCAGCGCCGCGCGTTCATCCGGCTCGACCGGCATCGCGTGCGTCTGCGCGTCGTTGCGGTACTGCAGCCGGTGCTCGAGCGTGCGCAGGAAGTTGTAAGCATCGGCGAGGCGCGCGCGCACGTCCTCGCCGATCAGCCCGCGCGCCTGCGCATGGCGCAGCACCGCGAGCGTCGGCCGCACGCGGAATTCCGCATCCTGGCCGCCCCGGATCAGCTGGAATACCTGCGCGCTGAACTCGATCTCGCGGATCCCGCCGCGCCCGAGCTTGATGTCGTCGGACTTGTCGGGCCGCATCGACGCACGGCGCGCGGCTTCCTGCCGGATCTGCTGGTGCAGCGAGCGGATCGCGCCGATCACGCCGAAATCGAGATAGCGGCGATACACGAACGGCTTGACGATCGACTCGAGCTGCGACTCCAGCCGTCGCGCCGCGTCGCTGTCGCCTTCCGACACGAGCCGCCCCTTGATCCATGCATAGCGCTCCCACTCGCGCCCCTGCACGTAGAAATATTCCTCGAGCATGCCGAGGCTGCAGACGAGCGGCCCCGAATCGCCGTTCGGACGCAACCGCATGTCGACGCGAAACACATAGCCGTCGGCCGTGACCTCGGACAGCACGCCGATCAGGCGCCGGCCGAGCCGCGTGAAGTATTCCTGCGTGGACAGCGGCGAACGCGCGCCGCCGGTCGTCTCGCCGTCGTCCTCGTAGACGAAGATCAGGTCGATGTCCGACGACACGTTCAGCTCGCGGCCGCCGAGCTTGCCCATCCCGACCACGCCGAGCACGACGCGCTGGCCGTCGGCGCCGCGCGGCTCGCCGTACAGCGCCTCGAGTTCAACCGACAGCAGTGCGAGCGAGCGCTGCACGGCCACTTCGGCGAGATCGGTCATTGCGCCCGTGACCTCGGCGACGTCCGCCAGCCCGCGCAGGTCGCGTTCCGCGACCGCGCCGAACGCCTCGGCACGCAACTGCCGCAGCGCGCGCTTCAGTTGCTCCTCGGTCGGCGCGGCCGTGCCGGCCGGCGTCGCCAGCAGCTCGGTGAGGCGCGCGTCGAGCTGCGCGCGGCCGAGCGGCGCGGCGGCCCACGCGGCGACCTGTTCGGCCAGCGCGGGCCGCGCGGCAGCCGCGCGAGCAAGGTATCGGGAATAGGACGTGCTGATCAGGGCGGAAGCGTCGGTCATCGAGAAGCGGGCCTGGCGGAAAGGCCAGCCGGTAGCGGGCCGGCGCGTGCGCGCCCCGCTACCGGCCGGCCCCATGGATTCGGCGCGGCATCGCGGGACGCGCGTGCGCCCGCCGCGAAACCGCGCGCCGGAAAGCCCGTGCCGCGCTGCCGCAACGGCCGCCGGCACGAACCCGTGTGATACATTTCAACGTCAGTCTGCAAAACTACCATATCGCCGCCCGTCCGCCGCATGTCCGACCGTCAGGAATCCGCCGTAGCTGCGCCCGAAGCGGGACCTCCGAAGCACGATCATCCGGTCCTGCGCCGCGTGTTCCGGGTGACGCTGGCAGTCGGGCTCGGCACCTACTTCGTCGCGTCCGGCGCGTTCCTCGGGCTGCGCTACGTACTGCTGCCCCGCATCGACGAATTCCGCCCGCGCATCGAGCGCGCGGTGTCCGACAAGCTCCACGCGCAGCTTTCGATCGGCAAGCTTTCCCCGAACTGGTCCGGCATGCAGCCGGGCGTCGAACTCACGAACCTGACGATCCGCGGCCACGACGGCAAGGTCGCGCTGGCGGTGCCGCATGCAACGGCCGCGCTGTCGTGGATGTCGCTGCTGCGGCTGTCGCCCGCGCTGTCGAGCCTGATCGTCGACCAGCCCGACCTCGTCGTCGCGCGGGCGGCCGACGGCTCGCTGAGCGTCGCGGGCGTCGGCGTGGCAACCACCCACGGCGGCAACGACACGTTCGGCACGTGGCTGCTGAAGCAGGAAGCGATCGTGCTGCGCGGCGGCACGCTGCGCTGGCGCGACGCGCAGCACGACGCGCCGGAGCTGGTGCTGTCGGGCATCCGGCTCGCGGTGCTCAACGACGGCCGCGTGCACAAGGCCGCGCTGCAGGCGCCCGCGAACGGCACGCTGCTGCTCGGCCCGCTCGATTTCCGCGCGCGCTTCAGGCACAAGCCGCTCGCCCCGGTCGGCAAGCCGTCGAACTGGTCGGGCGACGCGTACCTGTCGACGGGCCCGGTCGACCTGCAGACGCTCGGGCGTTACCTCGACATGCCGCTCACGATCCACGCGGGCCGGATCGACAACGCGATCTGGGCCACCTTCAGCGACGGCCACCTGCATTCGGCGGGCGGCGACCTGCAGGGCGCGGACGTCGCGCTGCGCGTGCGCCCGACGCAGCCGCGGCTCGACGTGCCGACGGTCGGCTTCGGCTGGGACATGCAGCTCGATGCCGGCCACGACTACACGCTGCACCTGACGCGCTTCAACGCGGAACTCGGCCAGCCGCCGCTGCCGGACGGCACACCGCTCGCCCGCTCGCTCGCGCTGTCGACGCTGACGGCCCGCTATCGTGTGCCGACCGCCAGCCAGGGACAGCTGTTGAGCGTCGTCGGCGACCGCGTCGATCTCGGCATTCTCAGCGAGTTCATTCGCGGGCTGCCGCTGCCGGCACGCCTGCGCAACGAGCTGATCAAGATCGACCCGCGCGGGATGATGTCGAACTATCACATCGAGGTCGAACGCGCGAAGCCTGCGCGGGCCGACCTCGCCGACGAGGAGCGGCGCATGGGCGCCGCGCCGATCGTCCGCTATCGCTTCCTCGGCGATCTGCAGGGCATCAGCTTCGCCGCGCAGGAACCGCCGCCCGGGCTGTCGCCGCGTGGCCACCCGCGGGCCGGCTGGCCGGGCGTCGAGAACCTGTGGGGCCGCGTCGATGCGAACGAGACGGGCGGCAGCGCGCATTTCGATACGGTCAACGCGGCGGTCACGGTACCCGGCGAATTCGACGAGCCGCGCCTGACGTTCGACCGGTTGCGCGGCAACGCAAGGTGGGTGATCACGCCCGCTGCCGGCGAAAAGCATGCGCGCGTCGACGTGACCCTGCCCGACCTGCTCGTCTCGAACCCCGATGCCGAAATCGCGGTATCCGGCTCGTACACGAACCCCGGCCACGGCCGCGGCTCGCTCGACCTGCGTGCCGATTTCGCCCGCGCGTCGGTGGCGCGCATTCCGCGCTACCTGCCGACCGGGATGTCCGAACACCTGCGCGACTACCTCGGCCACGCGCTGCAGGCCGGCCAGGTAAGCAAGGGTGCGTCGATCGTCGCCCGCGGCCCGCTCGAGAAATTCCCGTTCGAACACGAGCCGGACGCCGGCGTGTTCCACATCGTCGCGCCGTTCACCGGCGGCCGCTTCGAACCGACACCGTACCCGCCGCGCAAGCTCGCGAACGGCACGCCGAGCGTCTGGCCGGCACTCGACGGGATCGACGGCGTGTTCGAGCTCGCGCAGAACAAGCTGCGCTTCGACATCGATCGTGCGCACTACAAGCGCGTCGCGCTGACGAAGGTCGCGGGCCGCATCGACGATCTCGGCAACCCGAGCCACTCGCCGCTCATCATCGACGGTCATGCGCAGGGCCCGCTCGCCGACCTGATCGACTACGCGGACAACAGCTCGCTCGGCACGATGAGCGGGCATATCGGCCAGCGGATCGATGCGCAGGGGCCCGCGTCGCTCGCGCTCAAGATCACGATTCCGCAGCACGTCCCGCATCCGCACACGCACGTCGAAGGCGCGCTCGCATTCGGCGGCAACACGCTGACGACGAGCGGCGTGCCGCCGCTATCCGCGCTGCGCGGCAGTGTCCGGTTCACCGAGGCCGGCGCATCGCTGCACGACCTGTCGGGGCGCTTCCTCGGCGGGCCGGTGCGCGCGAGCGGCAACTTTCAGTCGCACGGCCCGTATACGGTGGACGTCGACGGCCGGCTCGCGCTCGACGCCGCGCGCGGCCTGAACCTGCACGGCCCGGCAGCCGCGCTGCTCGAGCACGTGGTCGGCGACGCGCCGTACAAGGTCGCCGTGCGCGGCGCGCCGGGCCGCCTGCCCGACATCAGCGCGCATTCCGACCTGACCGGCGTGGCACTGAATTTCCCCGCGCCGTTCGCAAAACCGGCCGGCACGCCGATGCCGTTCAGCTTCACGCTGCAGCCGGCGCCGCAGGCGGACGGCAAGCGCCTCGAGCACGCCGACCTGACGCTCGGCCCCGTGTCCGCAACCTACCTGCTCGACGCGACGCGCGGCCAGCCGCTGCGCGCGGTGCGCGGCGCGATGGGCATCCACCGGATGCCCGACATGCCGCAGGACGGCGTGAGCGCGGCCGTCGACGTCAACGAACTGGACGCCGATGCGTGGCTCGCGCTGGCCCATACGCTGAAGCCCGACACGCCGCACGCGCAGGAGCCGCAAGCCGCCCCGCGCGTCGATTTCGCGAGCTTCGCGCCGAAGCGTTTCGCGCTCCATTTCGGCACGCTGAAGCTGCTCAAGCGCAACTGGGAAAACGTGATCGTCGGCGCGTCGCACGTCGACGAGCTCTGGCAGGCGAACATCGCGTCGAACCAGGTGTCGGGCTACCTGTCATGGGCGCCGGGCGGCGGCCACAACGGCGCGGGCGTGCTGAACGCGCGGCTCGCGAAGCTCGTGGTGCCCGACAGCGCGCAGCACGATCTCGTCGGCCGCGCGATGAACCTGCCGACGCCGACCGACCGCCCGATGCCGTCGATCGACCTGATCGTCGACCAGGTCGTCGCGCGCAACCACGACATCGGCCGTCTCGTCGTCAACGCGCGCAACATCGACGAAGCCGGCACGCCGGTCTGGCAGCTCGACAAGCTGGAGCTGTCGAACCCGGCCGCGAAGCTGACGGCGACCGGCAACTGGCGCACCTCGCGCCGCGCACTTGCCCGCGGTGCCGATGAAAACGACGCACCGCGCCGCACCGTGTTCGACTTCAAGCTCGACATCGACAACGCGGGCGCGCTGCTCGACCGCGTCGGCCTGCCGCGCACGCTCGCGAACGGTCACGGCACGGTCACCGGCAAGGTCGGTTGGCGCGGCGGCCCGACCGCGGTCGACTTGCCGTCGCTCGGCGGCCAGATCGCGCTCGACCTCGAACACGGCCAGATCCTGAAGGTCGATCCGGGCGCGGCGAAGCTCCTCGGCGTGCTGAGCCTGCAGAGCCTCGCGCGTTTCCTGACGCTGAATTTCCGCGACGTGATCGGCAAGGGGCTGCCGTTCGACAAGATCACGGGCACCGGCCGGATCTCGAACGGGATCGCCCGCACCGACGACTTCTCGATGATGACCGGGCCCGCGAACGTCACCGTGCGCGGCGCGGTGGATCTCGGCACCGAGACGCAGGACCTGCACGCGCACGTCGCGCCGAAAATCAGCGCGGGCGCGGCCGCGATCGGGGCGGCCATCATCAACCCGCTGCTCGGCGTCGGCGTGCTGGCCGCGAACTACGCGCTGTCGGAGACGCTGTCGCGCGCGTTCGCGCTCGACTACACGATCACCGGCTCGTGGGCGCACCCGCACATCGAGCGGGTGCGGGGCGATCAGGGTAAGATGAATCACGGTCCGGCCGATGCGGCGAGCCATTGAGCCACGCGTCGGGCCGCGCATGGTGCCGGGCCGCACCCCATTCATGACGCAACCGATCCAGCGATGACCGACCACACCCGTTCCGCCACGCCCTTCCAGGTCGCCGCGCTGCAGATGGTGAGCACGCCGGACGTCGCGCGCAATCTCGCCGAGGCGCGCCGCCTGATCGCGGAAGCCGCCGGCGAAGGCGCGCAGCTCGTGCTGCTGCCCGAGTACTTCTGCTTCATGGGTCACCGCGACACCGACAAGCTCGCGCTCGCCGAACCTTACCGGGACGGCCCGATCCAGCATTTCCTCGCGGACGCCGCGCGTCGCCACGGCATCTGGGTGATCGGCGGCACGCTGCCGCTGAAGGCCCCGGAGCCCGATCGCGTGCTCAACACGACGCTCGTGTTCGACCCATCCGGCAACGAAGCCGCGCGCTACGACAAGATCCACCTGTTCAACTTCGAGAAAGGCGACGAGTCGTTCGACGAGGCGCGCACGATCCGCGCGGGCGATACGGTCGTCACGTTCGACGCGCCGTTCGGGCGGGTCGGCCTGTCCGTCTGTTACGATCTCCGCTTTCCGGAGCTGTATCGCAGGATGGGCGACTGCGCGCTGATCGTCGTACCGTCGGCATTTACCTATACGACCGGCCGCGCGCACTGGGAAACGCTGCTGCGCGCGCGTGCCGTCGAGAACCAGTGCTACGTGCTCGCGGCCGCGCAGGGCGGCAAGCACGAGAACGGCCGGCGCACCTGGGGCCACAGCATGCTGATCGACCCGTGGGGCGAAATCGTCGCGGTTCGCGACGTGGGCGCAAGCGTCGTGCTCGGCGCGCTCGATCCGCAGCGCATCGCCGACGTGCGCCAGAGCCTGCCCGCGTGGCGGCACCGCGTGCTGACCTGAATCCGCCGCACCGCTTGAAACACCGCGCGGCCAACCCATCTGCCCAGAAGCACCCGACAACTTTTTGAGAAACCCCGATATCCGCATGAACATCATCGAACCCGGCATCCGCAACCTCGCGCTGGCGAAGGACATCCTGCTCACGCCGTACGGCCTCGACGAAAGCCTGCTCACGCGCACGATCGCCGACATCTTCACGCATCGCGTCGACTATGCGGACCTGTACTTCCAGGCGACCCGCAGCGAAGCGTGGAGCCTCGAGGAAGGCATCGTCAAATCGGGCAGCTTCAGCATCGACCAGGGCGTCGGCGTGCGCGCGGTCGCGGGCGACCGCACCGCGTTCGCGTACTCGGACGACCTGTCCCCGGAAGCGATCGCGCAGGCGGCCGCGGCCACCAAGGCGATCGCGGCGGCCGGCGGCGGCCGCCAGAAGATCAAGGCGGCCACGTCGCTGAAGGGCATCTCGGGCCGCGACCTGTACCTGCCGTCCGATCCGCTCGCGTCGCTCGACGCGACGGCCAAGGTCAAGCTGCTCGAGCGCATCGAGCAGATGGCGCGCGGGCGCGACCCGCGCGTCACGCAGGTGATGGCCGGCCTCGCCGGCGAATACGACGTCGTGCTGGTCGCACGCAGCGACGGCGCGCTCGCGGCCGACATCCGCCCGCTCGTGCGCGTGTCGGTCACGGTGATCGCCGAGCAGAACGGCCGCCGCGAGATCGGCTCCGGCGGCGGCGGCGGCCGCTTCGACTACGGCTACTTCACCGACGAAGTCCTGTCGCGCTACGTCGACGACGCCGTGCATGCGGCGCTCGTGAACCTCGACGCACGCCCCGCGCCGGCCGGCGCGATGACGGTCGTGCTCGGGCCGGGCTGGCCGGGCGTGCTGCTGCACGAAGCGATCGGCCACGGCCTCGAGGGCGACTTCAACCGCAAGGGTTCGTCCGCGTTCGCGGGCCGGATCGGCGAGCAGGTCGCCGCGAAGGGCGTGACGGTGGTCGACGACGGCACGCTGCCGAACCGCCGCGGCTCGCTGAACATCGACGATGAAGGCAACCCGACGCAGTGCACGACGCTGATCGAGGACGGCATCCTGAAGGGCTACATCCAGGACACGCTGAACGCGCGCCTGATGAAGATGCCGGTCACGGGCAACGCGCGGCGCGAATCGTACGCGGCGCTGCCGATGCCGCGCATGACGAACACGTACATGCTGAACGGCGACAAGGATCCGCAGGAAATCATCGCGTCGGTGAAGAACGGCCTGTACGCGGTGAACTTCGGCGGCGGCCAGGTCGACATCACGAACGGCAAGTTCGTGTTCTCGGCGTCCGAGGCGTACATGATCGAGAACGGCAAGATCACCTACCCGGTGAAGGGCGCGACGCTGATCGGCAGCGGCCCCGAATCGCTGAAGTACGTGAGCATGATCGGCAACGACATGTCGCTCGACACGGGTGTCGGCGTGTGCGGCAAGGAAGGCCAGAGCGTGCCGGTCGGCGTCGGCCAGCCGACCCTGCGGATCGACAAGATGACGGTCGGCGGTACGGCATAACCGCATCATGGCGCAGACATTCCGCGCATTTTGAAGAAAACGCGCGGAATGTCCGCATTTTCGACGCTCCCCGGTTGCCAGCCGCCCGGCGACGGGGTATAAATTCCGAATCAACTTTTTTGACGAACCGAATCTCCGTCATGTCCGCCAAGTTTTACTTTTACTTTTTTTGGCATCTCAGACCGCTGGCGGATCGAGAGGGTTGATGGCGCGTAAAGCGCAACCGAAATTCCCGAAAAAACCGCCGGCGAACCCGGCGGTTTTTTTTCGCCCTTCGCTACCCGGTCGCCGCCGCAGCGGTTCCGCGGCCCCGACCGAAATCACTGAATTGCTTGAATTGATGAATCTGCCGCACGCCCACTGATCGAACGGCGCCCGGAACCAAGGAGAAACAGCATGCCCCCGCACAACACCGACGACGTCCGCATTCGCGAACTCAAGGAACTGACGCCGCCCGCCCACCTGATCCGCGAATTCGCGTGCTCCGAAGCCGCGTCCGAGCTGATCTACCACTCGCGCCAGTCGATGCACCGCATCCTGCACGGGATGGACGACCGGCTGATCGTGGTGATCGGGCCGTGCTCGATCCATGACACGAAGGCGGCGATCGAGTACGCGGGGCGGCTCGTGAAGGAGCGCGAGCGCTTCAAGGGCGAGCTGGAAATCGTGATGCGCGTGTACTTCGAGAAGCCGCGCACGACGGTCGGCTGGAAGGGGCTCATCAACGATCCGCACCTCGACAACAGCTTCAAGATCAACGAAGGGCTGCGCACCGCGCGCGAGCTGCTGCTCCAGATCAACGAGATGGGCCTGCCGGCCGCGACCGAATACCTCGACATGATCAGCCCGCAGTACATCGCCGACCTGATCTCGTGGGGCGCGATCGGCGCGCGCACGACCGAATCGCAAGTACACCGCGAGCTCGCGTCGGGGCTGTCGTGCCCGGTCGGCTTCAAGAACGGCACCGACGGCAACGTGAAGATCGCGGTCGACGCGATCAAGGCCGCATCGCAGCCGCACCATTTCCTGTCGGTGACGAAGGGCGGCCATTCGGCGATCGTGTCGACGGCCGGCAACGAGGATTGCCACGTGATCCTGCGCGGCGGCAAGACGCCGAACTACGACGCGGACAGCGTGAACGCCGCGTGCGCGGACATCGGCAAGGCCGGCCTCGCCGCACGCCTGATGATCGACGCGAGCCACGCGAACAGCTCGAAGAAGCACGAGAACCAGATCCCCGTCTGTGCCGACATCGGCCGCCAGATCGCGGCCGGCGACGCCCGCATCGTCGGCGTGATGATCGAGTCGCATCTCGTCGAGGGGCGCCAGGACCTGAAGGAAGGCTGCGAACTGACCTACGGCCAGAGCATCACCGACGCGTGCATCGCATGGGACGACAGCGTGAAGGTGCTCGAAGGCCTCGCGGAATCGGTGAAGGCACGCCGCGTCACGCGCGGCAGCGGGAACTGACGGACGCAAACCGGCCGGTCGCATGGCACCGCCCCGTGGCGGGTTGGCCATGCGGTTAGCTGGCGGTCGTCGCGTCGCCCTGCTAGACTAGCTAACGTTATCTAGCTAACCAAGGGGGCGCCCATGCCGACCGTCAACATGCACGATGCCAAGTCGCGGCTCTCAAGCCTCGTCGAAGCGCTTGAATTGGGGCGCGAATCGGAAGTCGTCATCGCCCGCAACGGTCATCCGGTCGCCCGGATTGTTCCTTATGCCGCACCGAAGCGGATCGGCGCAGCCCGTCAGTTGCTTGCCGGGTTGAACATCCCGACAACCGTCGAGGCATTCAATGCCGGCGATGAATCGATCGCCGCCGACTTCGATGCCAGTTCGGAACAGCGACTCGCCCCGTGAAGCTGCTGCTCGACACGCACATCGCGCTATGGGCAGCCGAAGGCGCACCTCAACTTTCCGCGACTGCGGCCGCGTTGATCGAACATCCCGAAAACACGCTGTACGTCAGCGCCGCGTCCATCTGGGAGATTGCGATCAAATACCGCAAAGGCAATCTGCCAGTCCATCCGCGCGATGCACGTTCGGCATTCCGACTCGCAGGTTTTGCGGAGTTGCCAATCAGCAGCGATCACGTCGAAGGCGTCGCCGCACTGCCGGATTTTCCGGATCACGCCGATCCGTTCGACCGCGTGATGGTCGCTCAGGCACTCCATGAAGGCATGCCGCTCATCAGCGCCGATGCCAAAATATGGCGCTATCACGCGACGCTGATGCTGCGAGCATGACGCTCATCCCGCTACAAAATCAAAGCCCGGCCCGCACCGGGCTTTTTCATGCACCGCAGGTCTTGCGCGCAAGCATCACTCGAGCGCGCCCGAACCGAAGATCTCGGTGTTGATGCGTTCCGGCGCGACGCCGAGCGCGACCAGCGCATCGCGTTGCGCCTTCATGAACGCGATCGGGCCGCAGACGTAGTAGTCGGCGTCCGGCACCAGCGCGTAGTGCCGCACGCGCTCCGGCGTGAGGCGCCCTTCCAGATCGTGGTTGACGCCGACGCGATCGTTCGGGCCGACCAGCTCGTACAGCACCGTGCGCTTGACGTTCGCATGCTCGCGCACCGTGTCGTTCAGCCAGTCGCGGAACGCGTGCACCGCGCCGGAGCGGCATGCATGGACGAACCGCACGTCACGCTTGCTGCCTTCGTCGACCAGCGTCGACGCCATCGACACCATCGGCGTCAGGCCGACGCCGCCGGAAATCAGCACCACCGGCGTCTCGACGCCACGCTTCAGCGAGAATTCGCCCATCGGCGCGGTGACCTCGACGATCGCGCCCTCTTCCACGCCGTCGTGCATCAGCGTCGACACCTTGCCGGCCGGAATGACTTCCGGCTTGCCGGCTTCGCGCTTCACCGAGATGCGCAGCCACTTGCCGTGCGGCGCGTCGGACAGGCTGTACTGGCGCGGCTGGTCGACGCCGAGATCGCCGACGAAACGCTTCACCGTGATGTACTGGCCGGGCTCGAACGTCGGCGCCGCGCCGCCGTCGGCGGGCGTCAGGTAGAACGACGTGATCTCGTCGCTTTCGCGCACCTTGCGCTCGACCTTGAACGGACGGAACCCGCTCCAGGCGGCACCCGCGTACAGGTCGGCCTCGGCGCCGATCAGGATCTGCGCGAGCTGGCCGTAAGCCACGCGCCACGCCTCGAGCGTATCGGCATCGACCGCATCGCCCAGCACCTCGACGATCGATGCGAGCAGGTTCTCGCCGACGATCGGGTAATGCTCGGGGCGGATGTTCAGGCTCGCGTGCTTGTGCGCGATGTGCGACACCGCCCCGCCCAGCGCACCGAGATTGTCGATGTTCGCCGCATACGCGTAGACGGCCTTCGCAAGCGTTTCCGGCTGGCTGCCCGTCGTCTGGTGCGTCTGGTTGAACAGGTTCTTCAGTTCCGGATGGCGCGCGAACATGCGCTGGTAGAAGTGCTTCGTGATCGTCGCGCCGTGCACGGCGAGGACAGGGGCAGTGGCCTTCACACGAGCCATCTGGTCAGCGGTGATGTGGGTCATGTTCGTTCTCCGTTAAACATGCACACACAATACATTTTTAAAAATTCGATGCCCCTCGGGCAAATTGTCGCAGCGCGCCAAGGGTAAGGGGGCGAATCGTCAGCGGTCAGCGGACACGGCCGCGTTCCCACAGCACGTCCGATCCGCCGTCGGTACGGTTCAGCACGCGCGCCAGTACGAACAGCAGGTCCGACAGCCGGTTCACGTAGCGCCGCGGCGCATCATTGAGCGTTTCGGTACGCCCGAGCGCGACGATCGAACGCTCCGCGCGACGGCATACGGTTCGGCACACGTGCGCGAGCGACGCCGCGCGCGAGCCGGCCGGCAGGATGAATTCCTTCAGCGGCGGCAGCGTCGCGTTGTAGTCGGCGAGCCAGCGATCGAGACGCGCGAGATGCGTGTCGTCGAGCACCGTATGGCCGGGAATGCACAATTCGCCGCCGAGATCGAACAGGTCATGCTGGATCGTCACGAGCGCCGTGCGGATATCGTCCGGCAGCGTTTCGGCGAGCAGCACGCCGAGGTTCGAGTTCAGCTCGTCGACGTCGCCGATCGCGGCGATCCGCGTATCGTCCTTGCCGATACGCCGGCCATCGCCGAGGCCGGTGGTGCCGTCGTCGCCGGTACGCGTGGCGATCTTGCTCAAGCGGTTGCCCATGCGGATGTCCTCTCGTGCGCGGCCGCGACGCGGCCCGGTTGCGTTCGAACGCGATTATCGCAGCCCGCGACGGCAGGCGCAGCAGGCGTTACAGCGTAGAATGGGCCGAAACCCAGCAGCACGGGAGCCGGAGCGGCGCCAACGCGCTCATCCGGATCGACAAGGAGACGTTCGTGAATCACCCTGCCCCGCCGGCCGCCACGCGCCGCCCCCTTC
>NZ_QMFZ01000028.1:0-126220 GCF_003294055.1 Burkholderia reimsis | reverse complement strand
GGGGAGCAGGGGCGTGGGTTTGCTGTTGTTGCTTCGGAAGTGCGGAATCTGGCGCAGCGTAGTGCGCAGGCGGCGAAGGAGATCAAATCGCTGATCGAGCATAGCGCGGGGACGGTGGGTGCCGGGTCGCGGCTGGTGAGTGAGGCGGGGAAGGTGATGAGTGATGTTGTGTCGCAGGTTCAAGGCGTTAGCGCGATGATGAGCGAGATTGCCGAGGCTAGCCTGGAGCAGAGTGCCGGGATCGATCAGATCGGGGATGCGGTGCAGTCGCTCGATCAGATGACGCAGCAGAACGCGGCTTTGGTCGAGGAAAGCGCGGCGGCAGCGGAGAGTTTGAAGCAGCAGGCGGCGGAATTGACCAAGCTGGTTTCGGCTTTTAAGGTGGATGAGTAAGGGTTGATTTGGGGGTTGGGATTGGGTGTTTCTGAGGGCGGCTGCCGTGGGGTCACGGCGGCCGTTTTCGCTTGTTGGCGCCGGATTTGGCTGCATTTATAGAAATGAAACGCATTTCCGGATTGAAGGTTGAGGCGGTGACAGCCGACCGAGTCTTATTCTGGTATCGCAAGAAGGTCGCGGCGGAGGCTGGCGCGGCCAAAACGGCGGATCGGGTGGATCTGAACAAGGAATATACGGCCGAGATGAATGCAAGGCTGGTTACGCTAGTCGGGACGGTCAAGGCGAAGGGGTTTTCGGCGAAGGCAGTCGGTAATGTGAAAAGCATTGCTTTCGATGACGGGATGACGCTCGGGCGTGAGGGGCCGTTCTTGATGTTGAATGACTGGAAAGTGGATCTGCCTAATTAGACTGTTCCTCTTTTGGAGACTTGGGCAAAGAGGACGGATACTGGGATCAAGTCCACGGATGATGCTGCCGTTATCTTCGATAGCGTGCCCTTTTATACGTCCGTGTTCACTGATGATGCAGCGGCGTTTCGGCTTGCCGAGTTACCGGTGAAGCGGCGGCGGACTCATGCGGTCCTGAAGGGGGTGGCTCGGGGAAAGTCCGGATCGGGTGGCGGAGCGGCCGAATACCTTGGTTATCTCCATTAAGCGAGGGCGAGAGTTTATGTTCTCTGGCGGGAGGTGAAGACGCCGGGGATTGGGACTGGTTGGGCGCGGACCGGCAGCCGAGGAGAGACGATAAGTTTGTTCAGGTGAACTATGCGCGGCTCGTATCTGAAGCGCGGGCAATGATGAGTGATGTTGTTCAATAGAATAAATCGCTTTATTAAGTTCCTTGCACTTGATGAATTCGTATTTTGTGTGCTTCGCACATATCATTCGAATGTAGTTTTTTTGCCATGTCGTTACGAGAATTTTCTTGATATTTTTGGTAAATTCTGTTGGAGTGTGGTGACGTAGAACGTCGAAAAGAATCGATAATCGGGGGTGTGAGTTGGCGACGCGAGACGAAGAAAAGAAGCACAAGAAGATATCGTTAAATACATTTTTGCTCAAGAAGCCGGGCGGAAGTGCATCCGGGAAGTTTTGGTCCGAACGCGAATTTCTTGCAAAACCACTGGACCGAGATGGAAAGCCGAAGCAAATCGACGTGGATGAGTACTCGCTCGGAGCTAAGGGCAAGTTCGGAACATTGTATGTGAGAAAGCCTTTGACAGAATCAACTCCGGAATGGGTTGGTTTTGTCTCTCCCCAATTAAATCGACTGAGCAGACTTGACGGGTTGAAGAATAAAAGTGTATCGGCTCTCCTCGTGACGACTGTCAAGGGAAGGCAATTTGCAATTGCATTTGGCCATGGTCGATATATGTTGGATTTGGAATGTGTTGAAACCCGATTTGGAATTAGGGTGGCGCTTAATAGTATATCGCCAGATAAAATTGCGTCTCTCGACCGCCAGACATTTGAGGCAACGCCGAGAATCAGCAGAACGCAAGCATTGCGTGCGACTTCTGTTGCGGAGTATGGAATTAATGAGCAACAAGATTTGTTGCGCGGACTGGTTGGATTTACCCTGGATAAATATAAAGAGGATCTCGGGGAAGTTTTGGCTGGGATGGATTCTCTTAAGGCGAGTGTTGGTATAGATCTCCCGCAATTGGAGAAGTTTCTTGAGGTTGCACTTAAAAGATCTTTGGCTAGAGATTATCAAAAAATAGATAACGGACAAGCAGGGGCGTTTGCGTGGGTGGACAATCTGGAGGTGGTGGAACGGCCGGATATTTTAGATGAACTCAATGGGGAACTCTGGAAATTATTCGAGGCTGAGGATTTTTCAACTATGTGGTTGGCCATCCCGGAAATTATCAACTGGGAGGATGTTACTGGGTTCTGTTACACGCGCGCGGAGTTGGAGTCGTCGATCCATGCGGCACTCGATATTCGGGATCTTAAAAAATCGTTGCGATCGAATGCTACTATGGAGACGTTGCGCTATCGCCCGATTTATATGGTGTTGTCGTCAGGTGTGCCTCCAAAAGTATATTATGCTTATAAGTGCCTGTACGCCGAGATAAAATATAATAAAGAGCTCTATATTTTGAATGCGGGTAGCTGGTATCGAGTAGAGTCTTCTTTTAAGAATTTGGTGGAGGGGTATTTCAAAAATATTATTAGGCGCGATTTTGTCGCGCCGTTTGTAGAGTATGATCATGATGGCGAGGGAAAATACAACGAGGCGGTCGCAGCTAATCTTCCTCGCAAGTATGCAATGCTTGATCGTAAATTGATTTCTTTTGGCGGGAAATCTAGCAAGATTGAGGTGTGTGATCTGTATGCGGTCGGTTCGTCGAGTGGGGAGAAAAATCGCCTTATACATGTCAAGCGAGGCCGGAGTTCTGCGACGTTGAGTCATCTTTTTGCACAAGGACTCGTGTCGTCGACTCTGTTGGTAAGCGAGCCTGGTTTCGTTGCGGAGGTTAATAAGCAACTTGTCAAGCAGAATTTCGTGAAATTCCCTGCTAAACCGGTCGGTAGTCGTTATGAGGTGGTTTTTGCGATTATTGATGGACCGTTCGGAGCGAAACTGGATCTTCCATTCTTTAGCAAAGTTAATCTTAGGGTGTGTGGACGAGCGCTACAAAACTTTGGATTCACTGTAAGTCTTCTACATATACCGGAATCCGCGAAATTTCTCGCAGAGGCGAGAAAGCGAAAGGATAAAAAGCAGGCAGGTGGCGGAGTTGCGGTGAAGTCCGCGGTTCGGCGGGCTAAACGAGCGGGGAAACCGTGAGAGCTTTTTGCTCGCTTATTGCGATGCTATTGGAAATCACCCGTTGGAGCGGGTGATTCTCTTCATTTTGCACTAGGGCGGAGCGGCCTCGAATAAATACGAGCTTTGCGGTTGCGTTGGCCGACTTGAGGGCCCTTCAAAGCGAGATTTGATTTTTGGATCACCCTACTACTTACCGTTGAACTTCTGATCGCCTGACAGATGGCGAGGGTGCGATTTTTGCTGGATGCGGTCGGCTCGACGTCGGCTTCCAGAACTGGGTTGCCGTTGGGCTACAGTCGGCTATCTTCTTTGCTCAAACAATCATTCACCACTGATCCGCCGCATTGCTTGCGCAACCCAAAACGGGTATAGGATCGCCCCATTTCGTACTCGCCTTAGTCACGTTCTCCAAAAATTGTGAATTTTTGCTTATGGCCGGCATCTTCTGTCAGTAAGAAGGCACGATCGGATACTGAAACAATGGTCGCGTATGCAGTTGCGCCGTTGGGATAGAGATTTGATAGGTTAGGCAAATGTACATTCCCGCCTAGGACCTGCATGATCTCATTGGCCGAAAATTTATTTGCCCCGAATACGATCGTCGAGGGAGTAGTTTTCATCTCGTCCATGGTCGTCGTGATACTTTTATCTACCACGGACCAGGTTCCAGCCCAACTTGCCAAGTATTCCACTCGAACAGGATCGGGTGAATTATCTCGGGCGATAAGTGTCATGATCCCGCTGGTGTTATATCTTCCGTTTTTAAAGTACTCGCTGGTACCTCGAAAACCGAGGCTTACATGATCGATTGGATTGTATTCCCACTGAGTAGTCCATCGACCAAGGAAATGTGAATCTATTGTTGTATTCGAAAAAATACTTTGAATTTTGCCAACAAAATCTACAGTGCTGGAAATGTAGCTCATCGCGGAAAATATCATTGTGATGATAACGCCGAGCTTAATTTTTTTGTTCACTTTGTAACTTGTCGAGTAGGATCTGTCGGATGGAATCGTGAGTTGCGCAGCCCATAGGCGTCAATATTATATTTCGTGCATAATAAAGTATTTTGAGTGCATTCTTTGTTTGCTATGGGGGGTTTTGATCAACGGGAAATTGTCCGGTGCATTGTGCGTACAATCTGCACAATGGCCGCATCCATTACGGCGGCGGTCTTGTCGGAATCAATTAGGCAGGTAACCTCGGGTCAAATAATACCTCCATTTAGCCGCCGCGTTCTGTACGACCGATCCGACGCGGAAGCAGCCATCAGACAGATCCCTGATTAGCTGACCGTTCAGGATCGGCTGCAGCCGAACGCATCGGGCGGCATCCGCCATGGAGATCTTCGCCTGTGACGTCTATCGAGTTGCAAAAAGACTGACCGCGGTCACTCGTCCTGGGCAGTTTCCGACTTCATTTGTGCCATAAGGTGCCGGATATCCTCAAGTTCCAGGCGAATTTTCCGGGTATGGACAATTCGATGACATGTAGGGCAAAGCGTACGCCCTATAGCTAACGGCCAATCCTCTCATTTTCCGATTTCTGAGATGCCAACCCGACTACACTGGTCATGAAGCCTTGCTTCTCGCCATCGGAAGTTGACCGAAGTCCCCTCCGCCCGATGGTCGAACGAAAGCCGTCTTGCCCAACAAGACCCAGCGAAGAGGGGAGAAAGAAGGGGAAACTCGAGGGACCAAAGAAGCGCGGGCCGCATGGGCGGCAACCCATACGACCCGCTGACCACCACCAACTCATCACAGGAGTCGGAAATGGCTGACGCCAATACTAAGCCACGTCGTAGAAAGAACAAACCCGTCAACATGCAGAAGACGTTTGAGCTGGTCCTGCGCAACTACCCGGACCTTCCCAAGCGAGGCTGGCCGTACCGGCCGTGGATGAAGGCGATCGACATTGATTTGAAGATCTTCGGATTCAAGCCTGGCGACCGCGTATACCTGAACACCAACTACGTGACGCGGCAGATCACGATCACGCCGGACTACAGCCAGTTGGCGCTGCGAGAGCAGCCGTACCACGATCCTGACCGGGGGCCATCGCCGCTCTAACGCCGGGAAGGGCCGCTTGCTGCGGCTCTAACTAGTGGAGCGCAAGCGTTTCCGGAACGCGATTGAAAGCCGGGGCGGCACCGCCCCGGCCATTGCCGCAAACGCCGCGACTCGCACCCAAAGCGACTTTCAACAACTGTCACGACCGCAAGGCCCGTGAGGCTGCACCGCGCCTGCCTAAACAGCCGCCAGGGCTTCACATCACCGCCCGCCGACACCCCGCTTCACAACCGTCCCGCGCTGCAACACGTACTCGATCCGCGCACCTTCATCGGCCACCACCCCGATATCCTCAAGCGGATTCCCATCCAGCACGACGAGATCGGCGATCGCCCCTACCGCAACCACCCCAAGCTCCCCCGTCATATTCACAATCTCCGCCGCCACCGTCGTCGCCGACCTAAGCGCTTCCAGATTCCCAAGTACTTCCGCCCGAATCCGAAACTCCCCAGACTGAAACGCGTGCATCTCGCCGAGCAGGTCCGACCCGAACCCCATCTTCACACCTGCCTTTGCATAGATCTCAAGCGACTCGCGTCCTTTCTGCTGCACGGAAGCGACTTTCGCCACCGAGTCGGCAGGCATCCCAAACTCAGCCCCATGTTTCGCCAACGCGTCATAAGTCACCAGCGTAGGCACCACAAACGCCCCCCGCTCATGCATGAGCATCGCAGCTGCTTCATCCACGAGATTCCCATGCTCGATCGTCCGCACGCCGCATCTCACAGCCCGCGCAATCGCCCGCCCCGTATACGCATGCGCCATCACATAAGTATTCGCGGCTTCAGCCTCATCAACAATCGCCCGAATCTCGTCCTCCGAATACTGCGTGTTCGCAATCGGATCGGTCGGCGAGGCCACACCACCCGACGCCATGATCTTGATCTGCGTCGCGCCTTTCTGAATCTCCTCACGCACGGCGAGCCGCACCCCTTCGACGCCGTCGACGACTCGCGCAATCGCCCCCGTCCTGAAACAGCAGGAGCAAGGCTCCAGCAAATCCCCCCGAGGCCGGAAATCCCCATGCCCGCCCGTCTGAGACAACGCCTTCCCCGACGGAAAAATCCGCGGCCCCGCAACCAGCCCCGTCTCAACGGCCTGCATCAAACTCCAATCCGCGCCCCCCGCATCCCGCACACTGGTAAACCCCCGCGACAACATCGCATCGAGAATCGGCAGCGACCGAATCGCCGCGAGAATATTCGGCTGCGTCGCATTCGCACCCAGGTTCGCACTCGACGCCAGCACGTGCACATGGCAATCGATGAACCCCGGCATCACGGTCTTGCCGCGCACGTCGATCACCTGCGTGTTCGGCAAATCCACCGGTCGATCGGTGACTTCGACGATCCGCTCGCCTTCGATCACGACATGATGATGTTCGAGCAACACGCCTCGTTCGAGGTCGAGCACGTTGCCGCCTTGAAGCACGGTAATGGTCATGGGAGAACTATCCTTATCGAGTCGTTGCGGCCGCGCGCTTCGCATCCTTCACGAAGCGCGTGCCGACGAAACTGACGGCCGCCGCGAGCATCACGTAGAACGCGGGCGCCATGTTGCTGCCGGTGCGGGCGATGAGCCACGTGATCAGGAACGGCGCGAAGCCGCCGAAGATCGTCACCGCGAAGTTGTACGCAACGGATAACCCGGTCGACAGCACCTTGGTCGGAAACAGCTCCGCGAACGCCGCGAGGATCGGCCCCGTATAGGCCGCGATCAGCACGCCGAACACGGCCTGGAACACGATCAGCGACGCGAACCCGGGCGCATGGTTGATCCACGAGAACATCGGCCACGCGAGCACGAGGATCGCGAGCGCCGCGCCGGACAGGAACACGCGTCGTCCCCACGCGTCGGCGAGGCGCCCGACGATCGGCGAGCAGCACATGATCATCAGCCCGCCGACCATGCCGGCCGTGAAGCCGGTCGATTGCGGCAGATGCAGCGTGCGCACGGAATAGGTCGGCATGTAGAACAGCAGCACGTAGGTGCAGACGGTCCACAGGATGACCATCGAGAAACTCGCGAACGTCTCGCGCGGATACGTGCGCAGCACTTCTTTCAGCGGCGAGCTTTCCTTCGCCTGCGATTCGACGGCGCTGAACGCGGGCGTCTCGTCGAGATGGCTGCGAATGAAGTAGCCGACCGGCCCGACGATGATCCCGAGCAGGAACGGCAGCCGCCAGCCCCAGCTATGCAGCGCCTGCGTGTCGAGCGACGTCGTGACGAACGTGCCGGTCGCCGCACCGAGCAGCACCGCGAAGCCGATGCTCGACTGGATCCAGCTCGAGTAATACGCGCGCTTCTCCGGCGGCGCATATTCGGTGAGGAACGCGGTGGCGCCGCCCATCTCGCCGCCGGCCGAGAAGCCTTGCAGCAGCCGCGCGACGACGATCATCAGCGGCGCGGCGATGCCGGCCTGTTCGTAGGTCGGCGCGATTCCGATCAGCGCGGTGCCGCCCGCCATCAGCAGGATCGTGAGCGACAGCGCGGCCTTGCGTCCGACCTTGTCGGCATAGACGCCGAGCACGATGCCCCCCACCGGCCGCATGAAGAAGCCCACGCCGAACGTCGCGACGGTGAGCAGCACGGACGTCAGTTCGTTGCCGGTCGGGAAGAACAGCTTCGCGATGATCACCGCGAAGAAGCTGTAGACGGTGAAGTCGAACCATTCGAGGCCGTTGCCGATCACGGTCGCGACGATGGCGCGGCGGCGCTGTTGCACCGCCGCATCGACGGCGGGCGCGGCGCGTGGGGAAAGCGTTCCTTGCATGGTCTCTTCCTTGGTCAGAAGACGGGGCGGCTGCCCCGCGTGAATCCCATGCTAAGGACCGCCGCAATTGTTTCTGAAACGAAAGATTCGCATGCCTGCATGCGCGGCACGCATGCGTCGCGCCCGGAGCATTCAGGGCGCGGTCTGCTGCTCCGCCTGGTCGAACAGCCAGCGGGTGAACAGGCGGGCGGCCTGGTTCTGCGCGCGGTCGTTCGGCGAGATCACGTAATAGCCGCCGCCGTGGCTCGCGGACGCTTCCGTCACGCGCACGAGGAGGCCGGCTTCGATGCATGCGTCGATCATGTAACGCCAGCCGAGCGATACGCCCTGACCGAGAATCGTCATCTGCACGATCTGCGGATAGGCGTTGATCGCGATGTCCTGCGGCTGCGCCTTCTGCCGGTCGACGTCGTTGATGTCGAACCATTCGGACCACGACATCCATTGACGCTGCCCGTCTTCGAGGCGCAGCAGCGTTTCGTTCGCTAGGTCGGCCGCGTTCAGCGTGCGGCCGGCCAGATAACCCGGCGCGCAGACGGGAAACACTTCCTCGTCGAAGAGCTTGCGCGCGGTGTATTCGGCCGGTGCCTGCTGGCGCACGTAGTAGACGCCGACGTCGAATTCCGCCGGCGACATCGACGCAAGGCCGTCGCGCACGATCAGGCGCAGCTTGACGTTCGGATACGCGGTGCGAAAGTCTGGCAGCCGCGGCGTCAGCCAAAGCACCGCAACGCCGGACGAGCACGCGATCGTCAGCTCGAGATCGCCGTACGGTTTCATCACGTCGTGCGTGGCTTCCGCGCATTGGGTGAGCAGATGGTGGACCTGCGCTGCGTATTGCTCGCCGGCGATCGTCAGCCGCAGCGAGCGATGCTCGCGGACGAACAGCGAGCGGCCGAGGAATTCTTCCAGTTGTTGAATCTGACGGCTGATCGCGCTTTGGGTCAGGTGCAGTTCGGCGGCGGCTTTCGTGACGCTCGCATGTCGCACGGCGGCTTCGAACGCGACGAGGCACTGTAGAGGCGGAAGAGGCGTGATGCGCATGGCAGGCTGGTAGTCGAAGGGGGCTGCCGACATGATACGGACTGAGCGAACGGAGATCACAAGGCGAGAAGGGTGTTGCCGATCGGCGTATTCGTCCGGAGATTGTGCGCAACGCGCGCCCGGCCGGGTAAGGCGCGCAGCCGGTTGGGGCCACATCGATTCGCCCGAAAAGCGGACCGTGAGGTAAAACAGTTACAAGTTAGCAGTTGACGCGCGCCGGCCCGGCGGTTAGTGTACGCATCGAAGTCCAAGAAGTCCGATTGCTGTTCATCAATTGCTCGCTCTCCACAGCGGTATTCGTTGTCCTCTCCCTCCTTGACGCTTCACGCGCTCTTCAACGGCGCAAATCTCTCTATTTTTTTCTCAAGGAATCTTCATGGATACCGGTATCGTCAAGTGGTTCAACGACAGCAAGGGTTTTGGTTTCATCACGCCGGATAACGGCGGTGACGACCTGTTCGCCCACTTCTCCGAAATTCGTGCCGACGGCTTCAAGACGCTGGCTGAAAACCAGAAAGTGAGCTTCGAAACGAAGCAGGGCCCGAAGGGTCTGCAAGCGGCCAACATCACGCCGCTGTAAAGTTTGAAGGGCCCGGCCTCCCACGACGGACGCCGGGTCGCAGCGACACCCCCACGGAGCTTCGTCTCCTGAAGTTGGCGCGATTGCTCTTAGCTGCATCTGTTCATTCAGCAGCTCGCCAAGCGCCACACGCCTCGTTGCACTTCATTCCCCCCTCCGGCAGCAACGCCTCACTTTCGCTTTCCGAAAGCTTCAGATTCAGCTCGCAATGGCTTTGAATCGGCGCGTCCGTGCATATTGCGCACGGCATGCGCGCACTCGAACATGATTAAAATTAAAAATGCAAAACAAACAAATTCAACAATACAACGGCTATGCCGTCCAACCCTCGGCGCATCGTTTGCCCGACGGTAGTTTTTCATCCAACCTGGTGCTCGAACGTACCGACAGCACACCCGCGGAAGGCCGCTACCAGTTCTATTCGCTCGATTACTTCGCAAGCGAAGCGCAGGCACTGCGGCACTCGGCCCGCTGGGCACGTCGCTGGATCGACACACGCGGTTAAAGGTAACGCCGCGGTACCCGACACCCCACGCAGATGAGTCACCCGGGCGCGCACGACAAGGCGTGTCCAACCCTCGCGCGATCGATTCGTCAGGCTTTGATTCGATCGGCGCGCCACGCTCTCCCGGTTCCGAAGCTGGCCTGTCGCCGAGCATGGTCGGCAGGCACTTGAACGCGCCCGTGCAACGCGAGGCCACGCGTACAGGTGCTCGTCGCCTCGCATCATTCGTGCGAAGATTGATTGCACATCACACTCGCCCGAGAACGACGTGACCCCATTCAACCCCGAGAGCAAACCGGACACCGCCCACCCGCCCTGGATGCCCGTCGCGATGGCGGAACTCGGCATCCGCCGCGATCCGCCCGGCAGCGTCAATCCGCGCATCGTCGAATACAACAACCAGACGAACCTGGTCGGCTACGACGACAAGATTTCCTGGTGCTCGTCGTTCGTCAACTGGTGCATGACGCATGCCGGCATTCGCGGCACGGGCTCCGCGCTCGCGCGTTCGTGGCTCGAATGGGGCCGGCCGCTGGAGCGCCCTGTGTACGGCTGCATCGCGATCCTGACGCGCGACGATCCCGCGAGCTGGAAAGGGCATGTCGGTTTCTACCTGCGTCACGACGACGAGCACGTACATCTGTTCGGCGGCAATCAACTGGAAGAGGTGCGCGAACTCGCGTACCCGTTGAACGAAGTGATCGGCTACCGCTGGCCCCACGCCGTCTGACCAACCGCCGCGGCGCAAACAAAACTTCGAACATCACTTTTCAAGCGGCGGCTGATCCGTCGCACACGCCGCATCGATCCACGCGGAGCCCGCCGACGCGCTCGTCGCACGGTCGCCGATCTCCGTCCTGACAAGGAGCCTGTAGTGCAAACCGGAAATCTCCGTCTCTATGCGGATACGCAATACGCGAGCCCTTACGCGATGTCGGTGTTCGTCGCCCTCGAGGAAAAAGGGCTGACCTACGAACTGGTGACCGTCGATCTCGGCAACCGCGCGCATTTCGCACCCGACTACGCGGCGACGTCGCTGACGCAACGCGTACCGACGCTCGTGCACGACGATTTCGCGCTGTCGGAATCGTCGGCGATCACCGAGTATCTCGACGAGATTTTCCCGGGCACACGGCTCTATCCGGCCGATCCGCGCCAGCGCGCGCAGGCGCGACAGGTGCAGGCGTGGCTGCGCAGCGACCTGATGGCGATCCGCACGGAACGGTCGACCGAAGTGCTGTTCTACGGGCCGTCGAGCGAGCCGCTGTCGAGCCTGGCGCAGGCTGCCGCGCAGAAGCTGTTCGCGGCCGCCGAAAAGCTGCTCGCACCGGGTGCGGCAAACCTGTTCGGCGAGTGGAGTATCGCGGATGTCGACCTCGCGGTGATGCTGAACCGTCTGGTGCTGAATGACGATCCGGTGCCGCAGCGCCTCGCCGACTATGCGCGTGCGCAGTGGGAGCGGCCGTCGGTGCAGCGCTGGGTGAAGCTGAAGCGGCCGCCGCTGTAATCCGCGGGTGCAAGGCGCGCGGCAGCGGCACGAAAAAACGTGTGCCGGCTGCCGGCGCGCCGCGTTTCAGATCGTCCCGCATGCAACCAAAATCGGCGTGCTAGAGTTAGCCGGCATTCCTCCTCACCTGAATCCTCCCGAACCGCCATGAGCTATCTTCCCCAACTCGCCGCAGTCGGCGGCGTGATGTTGCTGGCGTGCGTCAGCCCCGGCCCCGACCTGATCGCTGTTTCGTCCCATGCGCTCGGCAATCGCCGTGCGGGTTTGCTGGCCGCGTTGGGCATTGCGTCGTCGCATGCCGTGTGGGCGGCGATGGCGATTTTCGGGCTCGGGCTGATCGTCGCGAAGCTCGCATGGCTGTACGAGGTGATCCGCATCGCCGGTGCGGCTTACCTGATTTACCTGGGCATCAGGACGCTGTCGGGCCTGCGCCAGTCGGCAAGGCAGGCCGAAGCGGCAAGCCAGCCGATCGTTCGCGGCGGCGTGCACGCATACCGGAAAGGGCTGCTGGTCGGCCTGACCAACCCGAAAGCCGCGGCGTTCTTCGGCAGCCTGTTCGTCACGCTGCTGCCCGCGCATGCGCCGGCATGGGTGCATGGCGCGACGCTGGCCGTGGTCGTCGCCGTATCGCTGACATGGTTCTGCACGGTGGCCGTGCTGTTCTCGACGAACCGCGTGCAGACGGGTTACGCGAGACTGCGCAAGCCGATCGATGCGGTGATGGGGACGATCCTGTTGGGGCTCGGCGCGAAGCTGGCGCTGGATCGGTAACGCTGCGATGAACATGCTCGGCCCGATCCTCATCGGGCTCCTGCTGGCTGCCGGAGTGTTCGCCGCGATCCGGTTCTGGCACAAGCGCATCACGCGTATCGTCACCGTCATCGCGGGGCTGGGCATTGCGTGGCTGGCGGTTTACCTGATCGCGTTGTCGTCGGTCAAATGTCTGGGGTCGTGCGGTTGACGAGCGGGACGCCGGCAAGTGTCGAGGCCGGCGTCGTATCGTGATCACGTTCAGTTCTTCGCCACCGCCTCCACCGTCGGCCCACCCGTCGCGTCGTTCCTGCTCCACCCGCCCCCAAGCGACCGATAAAGCGCGACCGCCGCGAGCGCATGCTCGCGCCTGACCTGGTTGAGCGAATCCGAATCCCGCAGATACACCTCCTGCGCCGACAGCACATCCAGAAAATCCGTCGCGCCACCCTTGTAGAGCTGATTCGCCAGCCCGAGCGCCTTGTCCGACGCAGCGAGCGCACTATCGAGCCGCCGCGTCGCCTCATCGGCGCTGACGAGATTCGCACGTGCATCCTCGACTTCCCGCAACGCCTGCAGCATCGTCTGCCGTAACCCGAGTTCCGACTCGCGCATCCGGCTTTCGCTCTGCGAGATATCGGCCGTAATCCGCCCCGCATTGAAGATCGGGCTCGTCGCGCTCAACGCCGCGCTGAACAGGTTGTCGGTCAACGTCGGCAACCCGAGATAGGAAGCCGCGAGAATCCCGTCCGTCAGGTTCAACGAAAACTTCGGATACCGCTCGGCCTTCGCCACGCCGACTTGTGCCGCCCGCCGCTCGACCTGCGCATACGCAGTCAGCACATCGGGCCGCCGCAGCAACGCCTGCGAAGGCAACGTACCGGGCGCGCCAGCCGGCGGCGCGGGAATGTCGCCGGCCTGCGCGAGCACGAGCCGATCGACAGATTCCGGCGTGCGCCCCGAATACACGGCAATGAGATTGAGCTGATGCGAAATCTGCGCCTGCGTCGGCGGAATCCGCGCTTCGAGCGCGTCGAGCTGGTTCTGCGCACGCGTGACGTCGAGTTCCGTCGACAGCCCGAACGCCTGTCGCTTGCGCGTGAGCTCGAGCGCATGCTGCCGGATCTTCGCGTTGTCCTGAAGGATCTTCAGTTCCTGCTGTGCCCAGCGCAGATCGACATACGCGGACGCCGCATCCGCTGCGAGCGCGAGCCGCATCGCATCTTCCGCATGCTTCTGGCCGACGAGTTCCGCCTGCGCGGCGAGCAGGTCGAGCCGTTCGCCGCCGAATACGTCGGGCGACCAGCTCAGCGCGAGCCCCGCGCCGGCCTGCCGCACGTAGCCGAGCGGCGGTGGCGTGTTCTGGCGTGCGTCGGCCGCATGCGCGGTCGCGTCGAGTTCGGGCAGCAGCACCGCGCGCTTCTGCACGGTCAGCGCCTGCGCCTGCTTCACGCGTTCGGCCGCGGCCTGCAGATCGAGGTTGCCGTCGAGCACAACCGCGATCAGCCGGTCGAGCACGGGATCGTGGAATTGCGCCCACCAGGCGGCGGCGTCGATGTCCGCGCGCGGCACGTCGGTATCCCATGCGGCGGGGGCGAGCGTCTGGACGGATTCGGACAGCGCCGGATGCTGCGCGGGCTGCACCGCGCACCCGGCGGCGAATGCGCTGACAGCCAGCGCGACGAGTAGCTTTTTCATGATGATGACCCTGGCCTCAGTGCGCGTCCGGCGGCGGCGCGTTCAACGTAATGGGTTTGGAAAACACGACGGCAAACAGCGCGACGACGAAACACAGCGACAGCACGTAATACGCATCCGCATAAGTGAGCGTCAGCGCCTCTCGATAGATCAGCCGATGCAGGTTCGCGAGCCCGGCCTGCGCGGTATTCAGCGTATTGCCGGCCACCGAGCCCCAGTAAGCCGCCTGTCGATCGAGCAACGACGCGATCTGCGGTTCGCCGGCGCTCACGTGCTCGTTCAGCCGCAGGTAGTGAAAATTCAGCCGGTCGTTGAGCATCGTCGCGCTCACCGCGATGCCGATCGCGCCGCCGAGATTGCGCATCAGGTTGAACAGGCCGCTCGCCGATTTCAGCCGCGACTGCGGCAGCGAGCCGAGCGCCATCGTCACGATCGGCGGCACGCTGAACTGCTGGCCGATGCCGCGCAGCGCCTGCGGCAGCAGCAATTCGCGCCAGCCCCAGTCGTGCGTGATCGGCGTGTACAGGTAGCAGCCGAGGCCGAAACAGATCAGCCCGAACACGAGCAGCGCACGCAGGCTGAAGAAACGCGCGGCGAACGCATACGCGCAGAGCGCGACCAACTGGAACGCACCGACCGACAGCAGCGCGATGCCGATCTGCAGCGAGCTGAACGCGCGCACCTGTGCAAGAAACAGCGGCGTCAGGAACACGGTCACGAAGATCCCGATGCCGGTCACGAACGACAGCAGGCTGCCGATCCCGAAGTTGCGCACGGCGAGCGCGCGCAGGTCGACGATCGGATCTTTCGCGGTCAGGGCATGCACGAGGAACAGGAAGCCGCAGATGCCGGAGATCCACGCGCAGATCACGATCGCATCGTCGCCGAACCAGTTCTTGCGCGGGCCTTCCTCCAGCACGTATTCGAGGCAGCCGAGGAAACCCGACATCAGCACGATGCCGAGGTAGTCGCCGCGCTTGATGAGGCTCAGGTCGGGTTCGTCGATATGCACGTAGCGCGGCACGAGTGCGGCCACCGCGATGCCCGGTACGAGGTTCAGGTAGAACAGCCAGTGCCACGACCATTGATCGGTGATCCAGCCGCCGATCACGGGGCCGATCGCCGGCGCGAGCGACGCGAGCGCGCCGATGGTCGTCGACGCGATCAGCCGCTGCCTGCCCGGGAACAGCACGAATGCGGTGGTGAACACGGTCGGGATCATCGCGGCGCCGAGCGCGCCTTGCAGCCCGCGAAACAGGATCATCGAGTTGATGTCCCACGCGAGCCCGCACAGCATGCTCGTGATCGTGAAGCCGACGGCCGACGCGACGAACAGCCAGCGCGTCGACATCACCTTCGACAGCCAGCCCGACATCGGGATCACGATGATCTCGGCGATCAGGTAGGCCGTCTGCACCCACGACAATTCGTCCTGGCTGGCGGACAGGCCGCCGCCGATGTCGCGCAGCGACGACGCGACGATCTGGATGTCGAGCGTCGCCATGAAGAAGCCGACGCACATCAGCGCGAAGGCGAAAACGCGCTGCTTCGTCGGTTGCGACGCCGGGTCGCCGGAAAACGCGGTGGTCATCGTCGTCTCCCGTTCAGCTCGCGCGGCCGGTATGCACGGTCACGACCGCGGACAGGCCGGGGCGCAGCACGTGCTCGAGGCCCGGCTGCGGATCGAGATGCACGCGCACGGGCACGCGCTGGACGATCTTCGTGAAGTTGCCGGTCGCGTTCTCGGGCGGCAGCACGCTGAAGGTCGCGCCGGTCGCGGGCGCGAGGCTGTCGACGCGGCCGTGCAGGCGCGTGCTCGACGCATCGAGCGACACGTCGACGCGATCGCCCGCGTGCATCTTGCGCAGCTGGTCTTCCTTGAAGTTCGCGTCGATCCACAGTCCGGAAGCCGGCACGATCGTCAGCAGCGGCACGCCGACGTTCGCGAGCATCCCGACGCGGCCCGTGCGATTGCCGACGTAACCGTCGACCGGCGAGCGGATCGTCGTGTATTCGACGTTGAGCGCGGCGACGCGCTGCGCGGCGAGCGCGGTGTTCACGCGCGCCCGCGCGTCGGCGAGCTGCGCGCCGAGCACGTCGAGCTGCCGCTTCGACGCGAGCAGCGCGGCGTCGCTGCGTTCGACGGCGGCGCCGGCCTTCGAATAATCGGCGTCCGCGCGTTCGACGATCTGGTTCGACACCGCGTCGGATTTCACGAGCTCGCGGTAGCGCACACGATCCGATGCGGCGCGTGTCAGCTCGGCCGACGAAGCGTTCTTGTCCGCTGCGTGCTGTCCGATCACCGCATATTGCAGTTGCTGCTTCGCCTCGAGTTCGGTCACGGCGGAGCGCGCGCTGTCGACTTCGGCGCTGGCCTGCGCGAGCTTCGCGTCGTAGTCGCGCGCATCGAGCTGCACGAGCACGTCACCGGCCTTCACGCGCTGGTTGTCGGTCACGAGGATCTTGTCGACGAAGCCGTTGACCTTCGGCGCGAGCACCGTCACGTCGCCGCCGACATAGGCATCGTCGGTGCTTTCCTGGAAGCGCAGCACGAACAGCCAGTCGAGCGCGGCGGCGGCCACGACGACGACGACGGCACCCACCGCGATGCGCATCCACGGCACGCGGCGCTGTTGCTTCGCGGGTTGGTCGGTTGTGGCTGCTTCGCGTGACGCGGCAGCGGCTTGGGTCGTTTCCATCGATTCACCTATGTATATGCACGTATCAGAACGAAAGACGGCGTGCCGTCCGTCGGGGAAGTCGTCAATCAGCGTTCCGGCAGGTTGTGCGTGATCCGGAACAATTCGTCTCTGAGGCGGGCCGCCTGCGCCGACCCGAAACACCGCTCGAATGCTTCCTGCGCGGCGAGCCAGTGCACGTGCGCGTCGGCGACCTTGGTTTCGCCGTGCGCGGTGAGCGCGAACGTCTGGCCGCGGCACGGCGGCTCGATCCGGCCCGTCACCAGCGCCGCGCCGACGAGCGGCTTGAGCGCGCGCAGCAGCGCGGTGCGTTCGATCACCAGCATGCTCGACAAGGTCGCCATCGTCAGGCCGGGCTGGTCGCGCAGCAGCGCGAGAATGCTGTATTGCGATGGCGTGACGCCCGCGCGCGACAGATAGCGCTCGTAGAACTGCGAGATTCGCCGGGCGGCTTGCCGGACCGCGAAGCAATCGTCATCGGTGAGCGTCGTCTTGTGCATGTGCACATGTTAGGGCGCGGGATCGCGTGAAGCGATGGGCGGGGCGGGATCAGATTGGTGTCGTGGCTGTACCAATCGGCTGCAACGAGGCGCGTTCGTGCGCCCGGTCAGGCCGCGGCCGGAACGATCCAGCCTTCGCGGTCGCAGTAGGCGGCCGTGTAGTCGATGAACGCCTTGACCTTCGCAGGCAGCAGCGCGCGGTTCGCGTACGCGAGCTTGATCTCGACGAAGGCATCGACGAGATCGGCGTCCGGCAGCAGCTGCACGAGCGCGCCGGACGCGAGTTCGGCCCCGACGAGCGTTTTCGGCACGACGCCGATGCCGAAGTCGTGCATCACCATTTCGCGGTTGAAGACGGGGCTGTTCGACGAGATGTCGAAGCGGAACGGCACGGTCAGCGTGTCGCCGTCGATGCGGAACGACAAGGCGGGCCGCCGCAGCGACGGCGACATCGGCACGAACGGATGGTCGGCGAGATCGGCCGGCGCTTGGGGATGCGAATGCGCGCGCAGGTACGCGGGTGTCGCGACGATCACGACCGGAATGCGTTCGACCAGCCGCACGACGGTCGTTTCGCTCGTCAGCATGTACGGCACGACGATGCCGATGTCGTAGCCTTCGCCGACGAGATCGACCGGGCGCTCGGTCAGCGTCACGTCGAGGCGCACCTTCGGGTGCGCGGCCTTGAAGCCGGCGATCAGCGGCACCAGCCGGTTCAGCGCGGCCGTCGTGTGCGCGACGAGCCGCAACAGGCCTTCGGGCTCGCGCGTCGACGCCTGCGCTTCCGCTTCGAGCGAGTCGAGCTCGTCCAGCACGGCCGCGCAGCGCTCGTAGATGCGCTCGGCGGTTTCGGTCAGCGACACCTGGCGCGTGGTCCGGTGCAGCAGCCGGCTGCCGAAGCGCGCTTCGAGATCCGCGACCGCGCGCGACACGACGGGCCGGGCGAGGCCGAGCATGTCGGCTGCGCGCGTGAAGCTGCGCAGCTCCACCACCGACCGGAAGATCCTCAGCTTGTCGATGTAGTCCATGTCCGTCTCCTTGATGCGAGGGCCGGCCACCGGCCTGGTTACGGCGGAGTGTACATTGACTTTATGCATATGCACATATAAATTGCGAGACATGAACGACACCTCGATTTCCCAGGCGTGCAACTGTCTCGCGCTGCGTCAGGCGGCGCGTTTCGTCACGCAACTGTACGAACGCCATCTGGCCCCGGTTGGCGTCACGCCCGCCCAGTTCTCGATCATGTCGAACCTGACACGCAGGCCCGGCCTGCTGATGAGCGAACTCGCCGATAGCCTCGTGATGGATCGCACGACGCTGCTGCGCGCGCTGAAGCCGCTGCAGCGCGACGGCTTCGTCGCGACGGCCGCGTCGGAGCACGATGCGCGTGCGCATGCGTTGAGCCTCACGAAGCCGGGCGAGCGCACGTTCGCGCGGGCGCTGGTTGCGTGGCAGGCCGCGCAGGACGAATTCGAGACGCAGTTCGGACGCGACCGCGCGAAGGCGCTGCGCGACGAGCTGTTCAGCGTGACCGCGGAACGGTAGACGAATCGGCGGCAAACTGGAGCGAAATTCGAGCCATTGCCCACTTCGGTAATGCTGTAAGGCTGAAATTGGTTTTTTAAACTGTCCGGATCGGCGTGGATCTGGACAGTTTTTATTTCCAGTTGTAGAGTCCCCTGACGGATTTCACGGGCCGGCGCCGCCGGCACGCGTCAGAGGAGCAACCGATGCTGCAGTTGAGTGACCGCGACAGCGCCATGCTGCGCGGGGATGACGGCGATGGCGTCGCGCGCGCGATGCGGATCGTCGCACGCACGGCGCAGGTGATGTCCGCGCCGCACCTGATCGACATCACGTCCGCGCATATCGACGGCTGCCTTTACCACGGCCGGACGAGCCTCGACTTCGTCGAATATTTCGTCGACACCGGCGCGAAGGTCGCGGTGCCGACCACGCTGAACGTCGGGTCGCTCGACCTGATCCATCCCGAGCTGTACCACGGCGACCGCACGATCCAGCGCGACGCGCAGCGCCTGATGGACGCGCATCTGCAACTCGGCTGCGAGTCGAGCTTCACGTGCGCGCCGTATCAACTGAAGAACCGTCCCGCGAAAGGCGAGCAGATCGCGTGGGCCGAATCGAACGCGATCGTGTTCGCGAACTCGGTGCTCGGCGCGCGCACGAGCCGGTATGGCGATTTTCTCGACCTGGCTGCCGCGATCACCGGGCGCGCGCCGTATGCGGGGCTGCATGTCGAAGCGAATCGCGCCGCGCGGATCGTGTTCAACGCGCCGGACTTCAGCCGCCTGCCGTCGCGCGACATTTATTTCGCCGCGCTCGGTCTGCTGATCGGCAGGATCGCGGGCGCGGTCGTGCCGGCGATCGTCGGGTTGCCGGCGGATACCACCGAAGACGAACTCAAGGCGCTGGGCGCGGCGGCCGCATCGAGCGGCGCCGTCGCGCTGTTCCATGCGGTGGGCATCACACCCGAGGCGCCGACGCTCGACGCGGCGTTGCACGGGCAGGCGGCGCAACGCACGGTCGATGTCGCAATGGCCGACCTCGACGAGATTCGCCGCACGCTGAACCACGGCGCGGCCGGCGATGCACTCGTCGCGGTGGCGCTCGGCACGCCGCATTTCTCGCTGGCCGAATTCCGCACGCTCGGCACCTTGCTCGACGCGTTCGACGGCAAGCCGGCCTGCGATTTCTACGTGAACACGAGCCGCTTCATCTTGTGGGAACTGGAGGAGGCCGGCCTTGCGGAAAAATTCTCCGCGCGCGGCATTCAGATCGTCGTCGACACCTGCACGTACATCACGCCGGTGATGAAGCAACTGTCGGGGCTGGTGATGACCAATTCGGGGAAATGGGCGTCGTATGCGCCCGCGAACATCGGCGTGACGGTCGCGTACGGCAGCATGCGCGAATGCGTGCGGTCGGCGTTCGAAGGAAAGGTGCGATTCGATGACTGAAGCGACGGCGATGGGCAAGGGCTTGACGGGCGACACGCTCGTGCCGGGCAGCGCATGCGCGCGCGCGTTCGTGCTCGACAAGCCGCTCAGTTTCTGGGGCGGCTACGATTCGGGCGCGGGAAAGATCGTCGATCGCGGGCATCCGCAGGCCGGTGCGAGCCTCGCCGGCAAGGTGATGGTGATGCCGCACGCGAAGGGCTCGAGTTCGAGCAGCAGCGTGCTCGCGGAAGCCGTGCGCAACGGCACGGGGCCGGTCGGGATCGTGCTGAAGGAGCGCGACCTGATCATCTCGATCGGCGCGATCGTGGCGGCCGAGCTGTATGCGATCGCGGTGCCGGTGGTGTGCGTGAGCGACGACGTGTACGACGCGATCGTCGCCGCGACGGGCGAGGTGCGGATCGAGGCGGGCGAGGGTGACGGCGGGGCGCGGATCGTCGTCGGCTGCTGACGCGTCGCGCGCTTATCGCGTCAGAGAAAACGGATGTTCGGCGTATCGTCGTTCGCGAGCGACAGCACCTGCCTTGCGGCGTTCATCTCGCGCTTGCCGCCGGGCTGCCTGAGCCGCCGGATCTCGGGCCAGACGATCACGCCGAACACGGTGCGCAGGATCGTGCTCAGCAGGAAGAATCCGATCGCGCCCCCGGCGAACCACGCGAACGTGTCGAGCATCCCGTCGAGGCTGCGCGACACCGCGGACATGATGCCGAGAATGAAGACGAAGACGACCAGCAGGAATAGCGTCGCGAACACATCGATGCGGGCCCCGGCGACTTTCGCGGGTCGAACCAGATACACCGAGGCGTCGGTCGCGTTGCGGATGCCGTAGATGGCCGGGCGATCCGGGCCTTCGGCGTATGCCACCTCCAGCCGATCGCCCGCGACGATGAACAGGCTGCGCGTGGCGCCGGTCACGAGCGTGAGCGGCGCGTCGAACGTGTCGAGCTGCAGCGCGATCTCCTCGATGCCTTGCGTCGTCCAGCCGAGATTGTTGCTCCAGACCTGCGTAGTGATCGTCTTCTGGCTGACGGACGTCACGCGGCCGGATGCGATTTGCATGGTGCGGCCGGTCATCCGTTGCTCCGTTCCGTCGTGAACCCGGCGGGTTCGTATTGCCACTTTTGCTGCGCCTCGCGACGCTGAGGCCGGAACACCAGATCGGACAGCCCCGCAGTCGCGAGCAGGATGCCCAGCAGGCTGATGATGCTCGCGAGCAAGGCCAGGACGCCGACGAACGCCCAGCCCGATCTGAACACGGCGGCACCGATCAGCAGGCTCAGCACGAAGACGATCGACGCCCATGTGAGCAGCGTCAGGTTGCTGTCCCTTTGTCCGAGCGCATCGTAGGGTGCGATCGCCAGGTCGCTGCTTCTGAGCCACGCGATCCGGTGACGGCCGCGATCGTCGAAGATGCATGCGCGCACGGCCATCCCGGGCTTCAATCGATCGATCTGCTTGAATGCCTCCGCGTCGAAATCGTCGGCGGCGATGAAGTAGCAGGCGTTCCGCATCGTCAGGCGATAAAGCGGCACCTTACTGCTGTCGGCCTTGATCCGGACGAGGTTCGTATCGATACGGTCGATCGTCGACTCGATCAGCGTGGTGTGATTGGGCATGGGGCGGGAGAGTGCGCCGGTCGGCGCCGCTTGGGCGTGGGATTGATCATACCGATGAAATCACGGGCCGGCACCTCGTGCCGGTCGCGGCCCTGCGTCAGTCGCGTGCCGTGCCCGCAGCCGCCTCCCGATAGGCGCTCGGCGTCTGCCCGGCCCAGCGCCTGAACGCGCGCGTGAAATTCGCCGGGTCGGTGAATTGCAGCCGCTCGGCGATCGTCTTCAGGTCGAGATCCGACGCGGCGAGCAACTGCTTCGCGTCGCGAAACCGCGCTTCGTCGAGCAACTGCCGATAGCTCGACCCGGCTTCCTCGAGCCGGCGCCGCAGCGTGCGTGTCGACACGAGCAGCGCATCGGCGAGCGTCTCCGGCCCCGGGTAATCGCCGGCTCTGCGTGCCAGCTCCGCACGCACGCGTTCGACCAGATCGCCTTCCTCCTGGCGCACCTGCGCATACTCACGCTCCACCTGCACGAGCGCCTGCCGATGCGCGACTTCGTCGGCGAGCGGCAGCGGCCAGTCGAGCACGTCGTGCGCGATCCACAGCGCGTTGGCCGCGCAGCCGAATTCGACCGGCGGCAACTGGTCGCGATAGCGTGCGAAATAGGGCGGCTCCGGCCACGTGAATTGCAGCGCGATCGACGGCGACGCGCGCCCGGCCCATTGCGAGATGTTCTGCGCGAGCCCGGTCAGCACGAATTCGAACATCACGTGATGCTGCAGCACGGGGCTCGCCTGCACGCCGTGCAGTTCGAGCGTCGCGCCGCGTTCGTCTTCTTCATAGGTCAGGCGATATTGGCGGTTGCGCATCCGGAAGTAGCGCTGCGTGACGGATAGCGCGTCGCGGATGTCCCGCGCGGTCAGGGTCGCGTAGCCGAGAAAGCCGTGCACGGTCGGCTTCAGCAGCAGCCCGAACGCGAGCCCGATGCCCGGATCGCCGCCGATCTCGATCGCATTGAGCACGAGCCGCCCCCATTGCGACGGCGCGACGCGCGCGTCCGGTTCGGCCAGCACCGCATCGCGCAGGCCCGTGCCGGCGCGCACGGCGGCCAGGTCGACACCGCGCGCGGCCAGCGCCTGCAGCAGCAGGCGCGTGTAGGCGACCGGAATCGTCGGCCGGCGCAGCCCGAGGCGGTCCTTGGCGAGAGGGGAAGTCATGTCGGTTTGGCCGGAAATGACAAGCATTATGGCTGTTTGCCCCCTCACGTTCAAGGCGGCGCGCGCCTACGATGTCACGCATCGCTTACTGGCACGATCATCATGACGACACCCTTTCCCCACCTGCTCGCGCCGCTCGATCTCGGTTTCACGACGCTGAAGAACCGCGTCTTGATGGGCTCGATGCACACGGGCCTCGAGGACAGCCGCAAGACGCTGCCGCGGCTCGCCGAATATTTCGCCGAACGCGCGCGCGGCGGCGTGGGCCTGATCGTGACGGGCGGTTTCGCGCCGAACGTGGCCGGCTGGACCAAGCCGTTCGGCGGCATGCTGATGACGTCGGCCGCCGCGCGGCGCCATCGCGAGATCACCGGCGCCGTGCATGCGGAGGACGGCAAGATCGCGCTGCAGATCCTCCATACGGGCCGCTACGGTTATCACCCGTTCGCGGTCGCGCCGTCGAAGATCAAGTCGCCGATTTCGCCGTTCGCGCCGCACGAGCTGAGCGCGCGCGGGGTCGAGCGGCAGATCCGCGCGTTCGTCCGTTGCGCGAAGCTCGCGCGTGAAGCCGGTTACGACGGCGTCGAGATCATGGGCTCCGAAGGCTACCTGATCAACCAGTTCATCTCGATGCATACGAACAAGCGCACCGACCAGTGGGGCGGGTCGTACGAGAACCGCATCCGGCTGCCGATCGAGATCATCGAACGCACACGCGAAGCGGTCGGCCGCGATTTCATCCTGATCTACCGGCTGTCGATGCTCGACCTGATTCCGGACGGCAGCGACTGGAGCGAAACCGTGCAGCTCGCGAAGGCCGTCGAGCGCGCGGGCGCGACGATCATCAACACGGGGATCGGCTGGCACGAGGCGCGCGTGCCGACGATCGCGACGTCGGTGCCGCGCGGCGCGTTCGCGTGGGTGACGAAGAAGATGAAAGGCGAGGTCGGCATTCCGCTCGTGACCACCAACCGGATCAATCGCCCCGAAGTGGCCGAGCAGATCCTCGCGGACGGCTGCGCGGACATGGTGTCGATGGCCCGCCCGCTGCTCGCGGATGCCGAGTTCGTGGTCAAGGCCGCACAGGGCCGTGCCGACGAGATCAACACCTGTATCGGCTGCAACCAGGCGTGTCTCGATCACGCGTTCAAGAACAAGATTGCGTCGTGCCTGCTGAATCCGCGCGCGTGCCACGAGACGGAGCTGAAATACACGCCCGCATCGCAGCCGAAGCGCATCGCGGTGGTGGGCGCGGGGCCGGCCGGGCTCGCGTGCTCGACCGTGCTCGCGCAGCGCGGCCATCGGGTCGACCTGTTCGACGGCGCGGCCGAGATCGGCGGCCAGTTCAACATGGCCAAGCGGATTCCGGGCAAGGAGGAGTTTCACGAAGCGCTGAGCTACTTCGGCCGCCAGGTCGAGCTGACCGGCGTGAACCTGCACCTGAACCGCCGTGTCGACGCAAGCGACCTGATCGCGGGCGGCTACGACGAAATCGTGCTCGCAACGGGCGTCGCGCCCCGCGACCCGAAGATTCCGGGGCAGGACGGGCCGAACGTGCTCAGCTACATCGACGTGCTCGCGGGCAGGCGGCCGGTCGGCCGGCGTGTCGCGGTGGTCGGCGCGGGCGGGATCGGCTTCGATGTCGCCGAGTACCTGGTGCAGGACGGCGAATCGCCGGCGCTCGATCTGGACGAGTGGAAGGCCGAGTGGGGCGTGACCGACCCGGCCGCGACGCGTGGCGGCGTGACGCGTGCGCAGGTCACGCCGCCCGCGCGTGAAGTGACGCTGCTGCAGCGCAAGGCCGCGCCGCTCGGCAAGGGGCTCGGCAAGACGACCGGCTGGATTCACCGCGCGACGCTGAAGATGAAGCAGGTGAAGATGATCGGCGGCGTGAACTACGAATTGATCGATGCGCGCGGGCTGCACGTGTCGTACGGCGAGCAGCGCACCGATCACGAGCTGATCGAAGCCGACACGATCGTGCTCTGCACGGGGCAGGAGCCGCAGCGCGCGTTGCTCGCGCCGTTGCAGGCGGCCGGGCGTTCCGTGCACCTGATCGGCGGCGCGGAACTGGCCGCCGAACTCGACGCGAAGCGCGCGATCGATCAGGGTGCGCGCCTCGCGGCGCGGCTGTAACGGGACGGCCGCGCGTCGCCGCCGTCACTCCATTTCGGCGTGTTGGGTCTCGCGCTCTTCCGCTTCGAGCATCGCCTTGACGATCAGATAAACGGCGGGCAAATCGTCGTCGTCGCGCTTCCAGTCGACGGCTTCCTCGACGTCCGCGGCGACCATCCGGCTGTCGCGCAGCCGGATGAAGGCGTCGACGACCGTCGGATCGTTGCGGTTCAGGAAGCCGGAGTTCGAGAACGCCAGCTCCTCGACATTCAGCAGCGCCTGCCAGCTCATCGTGCGGACGGCGGCCGGATGGCTGCGGCGCCGCAAGCCGAGCGCCCGCTGCGCGGGGCCGCCGACGACACGCTGAAGATCGACGACCGCCTGCCGCGCGGCGCGCTCGAAGTGGACGGGATTGAAGCCGGGTTGCTCGGGATCGAATGCGGATGACTGGAACATGGTCGCCTCACTAAAGACCGTCTCGGGGGACGGAATTCGGGTCAAATGACGCAGAAACACTGTAAATATATACAGTGATCGGCGCACTTTCAAGCCCCCGATGACAGCAGATGGCAGCCGTCCGGCAACCGGGCCGTGTCAGACCGCCGCCGCGATGGTCTCCCGCAGCCACCGATGCGCCGGATCGCGATGCACGCGCTCGTGCCACAGCATCGACATTTCATAGCCGGGCACCTCGACCGGTGCGTCCACCACACGCAGCGCAGGCACGTCGCGCACCAGTCGCTCGGGCAGCATCGCGACGAGATCGGTGCTCGCGACCGCCGACATCACGAACAGGAAGTGCGGCACGGACAGCACGACGCGCCGCACGGCACCGACCTTTGCGAGCGCTTCGTCCGTCACGCCGAAGAAGCCGCCGCCATCGGGCGACACGATCACGTGTTCGAGCGTGCCGAACTGCGCGAGCGTGGGGCGCCGCTTCAGCTTCGGATGCCCGGCGCGGCCGATGAGCACATAACGCTCGACGAACAGCGGCAGGCGCCGCATGCCGGCCGGCGACCCTTCCGTCGTATGAAAGGCGAGGTCGATGCCGTTTCGTTCGGCATCCTGCTCGATGCGCGGCGGCGCGAGTTCGACGACGGCGAGCCGCGTACCGGGCGCGGCCGAGCGCAGCGTGTGCAGCGCGGGCAGCACGATCGTCGATTCGCCGTAGTCGGTCGCGGCCACGCGCCACGTGTTGGTCGCGGTCGCCGGATCGAACGGTGTGGCCGGAACCACCGCGCGCTCGACGGCTTCGAGCGCATCGCGCAACGGCTCGCGCAGCGTTTCCGCGCGTGCGGTCGGCCGCATCCCGCGCGGCCCCGGCAACAGCAGCGGATCGCCGAACAGGTCGCGCAGTTTTTGCAGCTGCACGCTCACCGACGGCTGCGACATGTTCAGCTTCTCGGCCGCGCGCGTGACGTTGTGCTCGGCAAGCAGCACGTCCAGCGTGACGAGCAGGTTCAGGTCGAGTCGTCTGAGATTATTCATGGCTATACCTGGAATATCAGGAATTCATTTCAAATATACCTTCGGCGGCGGCATCCTGTAGTCGTTCAATCAAAGGAGTGACGAACATGAATGTGCTGATCGTTTATGCCCATCCCGAACCGCGTTCGCTGAACGGCGCGCTGCGCGACTTTGCCGTCGAGCATCTCGAAGCGGCCGGCCACGCGGTGCAGGTGACGGATCTGTATGCAATGAACTGGAAGGCGGCGTTCGACGCGAACGACGTGACCGGTCGTGCACCCGACGCGCGGTTCGATCCGTCGCTCGACTCGAAGCACGCATTCGCGGCCGGCACGCAAAGTGAAGATATCGCGCGCGAGCAGGAGAAGCTGAAGTGGGCCGACGCGGTGATCCTGCAGTTTCCGTTGTGGTGGTTCTCGATGCCGGCAATCATGAAGGGCTGGGTCGAGCGTGTGTATGCGTACGGTTTTGCGTATGGCGTCGGCGAGCATTCGGAGACGCGCTGGGGCAACCGCTACGGCGAAGGGTCGCTGGCCGGCAAGCGGGCGATGCTGATCGTCACGGCAGGCGGGTGGGAATCGCACTACAGCCCGCGCGGTATCAACGGGCCGATCGACGACGTGCTGTTTCCGATCCAGCACGGGATCCTGTATTACCCGGGGTTCGACGTGCTGCCGCCGTTCGTGATCTACCGGACGGGCAAGATGAACGACGCGCGCTTCGACGAAACGCGTGCGGCGCTCGGCAAGCGTCTCGATGCGTTGTGGACCGCGCAGCCGATTCCGTTCCGGCGACAGAACGCGGGCGATTACGAGATTCCGGCGTTGACGCTGAAGGAGGAGATCGTGCCGGGGACGGTGGGGTTTGCCGCGCATCTGGCGCACGCGTAGTGATGACGCATGGCGGGCCCGCTCGGGAAAGCGGCGCGCGGGCATATCGACACCAGCGCGCGAATCGAGCCGTTTCCGGAGATCGGCGCGACGGATGAGCGGAAGCCGGCCGCGTGGCAACCCGATCCACCCCGGCGGATGGCGAAACGAAACGGGCGGCCCGCGATGCAATCGCGGGCCGCCCGTCTTGTCGGAACTCGATCGCCTGCTTACCGATCGTCTTCCCGCACCGAAGACGGATGCCGGCACAGCGCGCGCACTTCCATCTCCATATACGGGAACAGCGGCAACTGGCTCAGCAGGTCATGCAGTTGCTGCACGCTTTCGACGTCGAAGATGCTGACGTTCGCATACTGCCCGGCGATCCGCCACAGATGACGCCAGATACCTTCGTTCATCAGCCGCTGGCACATCGCCTTTTCTTCCGCCTTCAGCGTGGCCGCCTTGACCGGATCCATGTCCGTCGGCAGACGGACGGTCATTTCCACATGAAACAGCATCCTGCACTCCTTGCGTTGTCGATTCGTCGAACGGGAAGGCCGCTCACGCCTGCGCGCGGGCTCGCTCGACTTCGCTTGCCGGCACGTCCTGCTTTTCCTTGAGCAGCGAGAAATCGAAGTCGATCAGCGCGAACTGCCCGTCGACGCCGTACGGCTTGCCTTCCGCGCCTTCGGCCTGCTTGATCTTCGGGATCAGCCCTTCGCGGGTCGCGAATGCGAAGTCGTCCCAGATGTGCGGATCGCCTTCGATGTTGATCTGCGTCGTCAGCTTACGATAACCGTCCGCCGAAACGAAGAAGTGAATGTGCGCGGGACGATGGCCATGGCGGCCGAGCTGGTCGAGCAACTGCTCGGTCTTGCTGCCCGGCGGCACGCTGTAGCCGACCGGCAGCACGCTGCGGAAACTGTAGCGGCCTTCCGCGTCGGTGCGGATCGAACGGCGCAGGTTGAACGCGGGCTGCGATTGATCGAAGTACGAGTAGTTGCCGAGATGGTTCGCATGCCACACCTCGACGAGCGCGTTCGCGATCGGCGCGCCGTCCTTGCCGAGCACCTGGCCGCGCATCACGAGCGTCTGGCCCGGATCGGTGCCGTCGTCGAGGCGCGCATGGCCGACCGATTCCGGCGCGCCGGCAACGTACAGCGGCCCCTCGATCGTGCGCGGCGTGCCGCCCTCGATGCCGGCCTTTGCTTCGGCCTCGTCCATCCGCACGTCGAGGAAGCGCTCGAGGCCGAGGCCCGCGGCGATCAGCCCGAATTCCCGACCGGCTTCGTTCAGGTAGTTGAGCGCCGTCCAGAATTCGCTCGGCTGCACGTCGAAATCCTCGATCGTGTAGCAGATGTCCTTCACGATCCGGTTGACGATCGCGCGCACGCGCGGGTTGCCGGGCTTCTCCGCGGCGTCGTCGAACGTTTTCAGCAGGGCGTCGATGGCTTGCTTGTCCATGTGTGTCTCCGGTTTCGGTTGTCGTGTGGGGTCAGCGGGCGTCGCGCTTCATGCGTTCGATGCGGGCCCAGTCGAAGGTGATGCCGAGGCCGGGCGTCGCCGGCAGGTGCAGCTTGAAATCCTCGTAGCGCAGCGGCTCGACGAGGATTTCCTCGGTGAGCAGCAGTGGGCCGAACAGCTCGGTGCCCCATTTCAGCGAGTCGAACGTGCTGAACAGTTGCGCGGACGCCATCGTGCCGGCCGCGCCCTCGAGCATCGTGCCGCCGTACAGTTCGATGCCGGCCGCCGCCGCGATCGACGCGACGCTCGCCGCGCCCTGCAGGCCGCCCGATTGCGCGATCTTCACCGCGAACACGTCGGCCGCGCGATCCTGCGCGAGCGCGAACGCATCGACGGGGCCGTGCAGCGTCTCGTCGGCCATGATCGGCACCTGCGCGAGCTGCGTGAGGCGTTTCAGCCCCGCGCGGTTGGTCGCGGCGATCGGCTGCTCGACGAGGCTCACGCCCGCTTCCGCGAGCCGTGCGCCGGCCCAGATCGCGTCGGTTTCGCTCCATGCCTGGTTCACGTCGACCCGCACGTCGCCGCGCTCGCCGAGCGCGCGCTTGATCGCGACGACGTGTGCGACGTCGCTGGCGACCGCGTTCGAGCCGATCTTCAGCTTGAACGCGCGGTGGCGGCGCGCGTCGAGCATCGCTTCGGCTTCCGCGATGTCGCGCTGCGTGTCGCCGCTCGCGAGCGTCCAGGCGACGTCCACCGCGTCGGCCCGGCGGCCGCCGAACAGTTCCGACAGCGGCACGCCGAGGCGGCGCGCCTGCGCGTCGAACAGCGCGGTCTCGATCGCGCACTTCGCGAAGCGGTTGCCCTGGAACAGCTTGCGGGCGCGCGCCATCGCGGCGCCCGGGCGGGTCGCGTCCATGCCCTGCAGCAGCGGCGCGAAGTAGGTGTCGATGTTGACCTTGATGCTTTCGGGGCTCTCCTCGCCGTAGGCGAGGCCGCCGATGGTCGTCGCCTCGCCGACGCCTTCGATACCGTCCGTGCATCGAACACGGACCAGCACGAGGGTCTGGCAATTCATCGTGGCGACCGACAATTTGTGGGGCCGGATCGTCGGCACGTCGACCAGCAAAGTCTCGATGCGTTCGATGGTGGCGGCAGTTGCTATCATGCGATTCCTCCTGTTGGTGCACATGGTAGGAATTCCCGCCCCGCGTCGTCCAACACTCTTTCCGACTACTTCCATACCTTTGAGGCATGAAATGGAATTGCGCCAGCTCCGCTACTTCATCGCCGTCGCCGAGGAAATGAACATCACGCGGGCGGCCGAGCGGTTGCACATGACGCAGCCGCCGCTGAGCCGCCAGCTCCAGGCGATCGAGGACGAGATCGGGCTGCCGCTGTTCGAGCGCGGCGCGCGGCCGCTGAAACTGACGGATGCGGGGCGCGTGTTCTATGCGCAGGCGAAACGCCTCGTCGACCAGGCCGACGAGCTCGGCCCGCTGACGCGGCGGCTCGCGCAGCTGTCGGAGCGGATCGTGATCGGTTTCGTGCCGTCGACGCTGTACGGCGCGCTGCCGGACGTGATCCGCGCGTTTCGCGAGGCGCAGCCGGACGTCGAACTGTCGCTGATCGAAATGTTCACGCTGGAGCAGCTCGGCGCGCTGAAGGGCGGGCGGATCGACGTCGGGTTCGGCCGCCTGCGGTTCGACGACGACCAGCTGGTGCGCGAGGCGCTGATCGAGGAAAAGCTGATCGCCGCGCTGCCGGTCGGGCATCCGCTCGCCGATCCCGATCGGCCGCTCGCGCTCGCGGATATCGCGAACGAGACGCTGATCGTCTATCCGAGCACGCCGCGGCCGAGCTTCGCCGATCAGCAGCTGTCGGCGCTGCGCGACGGCGCGCTGGTGCCGGCGGCCGTGCACGAGGTGCGCGAGCTGCAGACGGCGCTCGGGCTCGTGGCCGCGCAGGTCGGCGTGTCGCTGGTGCCGGAGAGCGTGGAGGGCGTGCGCGTGAAGGGCGTGGTTTACCGGCGGTTGCCGGAGCCGGCCGCGACGTCGCCGATCATCATGAGCCGCCGGCTGCACGGCGAAAGCGCCGCCACGGCCGCGTTCTGCGCGATTGCGCGGGAGATGATCGGGGCGTCGGCCTGACGAGCATCGCCGCTTTCAGGCATTGCAACTAACGGTCTGTTTCGGCGGGCGCCGGTGGATGCGGAGGGGGTGTCGTAATGTCACGCGCGTCGATGCAAGTGCCGCGCCGGTTTTGCGGGTCGCAGGCCATAAGCCATAAGCCATAAGCCATAAGCCACAAGCCACAAGCCACAAGCCACGGGCCGCGCCAGCGTGCACGCCGCTATCGCTTCACGTCGAGCGTTTCCGACGGCGATTCGCCAAACTTTTCCCGATACGCGATCGCGAACCGGCCAAGGTGTGTAAACCCGCAATCGAGCGCGACATCGGCGATCCGCCGGTCGGACGCCGCGCCGCGCAGCAGTTCGCGCGCATGGTCGAGCCGCGTCGCGCGCAGGTATTGCATCGGGCTCATGCCCCGGAACTGCAGGAACGCGTCGCGCAGCGTCCGTTCCGGCACGTTGGCGGCCTGGACGATATCGGCGAGTTGCAGCGGCTGCGCGTAGTGCGCGTTCACGAACTCCTGCGCGCGCCGCACGAAGCCCGGCGCCGGGTCGCGGTGCGAGGCGTGCAGCACGGACGGCGGGTGGCCTTCGATCAGCAGGTCGATCAGCAGGTGCTCGAGCTGCGACGCGACGCGCGGGTTCGCGTTCGCGCGCTCGAGCAGCTCGGGCGAGCGTGCGACGAGCATCAGTTGCTGGCGCCACGCGGCGAGCGCGGCGTCGCTGACGTGCAGCACCGGGTCGAGCGTCGCGCGCGGGTCGCCCGTCAGCGAGCCGACCGTCGCCGCGTCGATGCGCAGCACGAATTGCTCGCAATCGGCCGACAGCACCGCGTCGAAGCGCTCGCCGGGCGCGCACAGCACGCCGGTCTGGCCGTCGACGCCGAGCTGCCGCCCCATCGCGCGCACCTCGGCCTGGCCGGACAGGCAGAACATCAGCAGGTAGTAGCCATCGACCGCGTCGACCTGCACGCGCATCGCGTCGCCGAATGCGATCGTGCCGATCCCGAGCCCGCCGAGCCTGACGAAATCCATGTGCGACGCGCCATGCGTGCGGCCGGTCGGCAGCAGCGCATGCGGCTGCATCACGCGCGAGATCCGCTCGCGCGTCTCGTCGAGATCGCGGGATTCGAACAGCCGGTGCGCGCGCAGCGCGAGCGGCTCGAACGACGTTGGGGACATGGGCCTCAGCCTTTGTATGAGCGACGCGCGCTTCGATCCGATGAATGGGTCGCGATCGTGCGCAGGGTCGTGTGTGCCGTCATGCTAGCTCAGAAATCCGCCGAAAGTGGATATTGCGCCGCCGCAATCGCACTTTCCGGATAGACGGGGAATATTAGCCTTTCAAAAATGGACTCCATCTTGTTAACGAACGGAACCACAAGGAGTCCGACATGGAGCAGACAGAATCGCCCGTCGTGTTCGCCTCGCGCGACGACGCGTCCGACGTGAGCTTTCCGCACGACGACGGCTCGCGCGTGCCGTACAAGGTGTTCAGCTCGCAGGCCGTCTACGAACGCGAGCAGGAACGCATCTTTCGCGGCCCGACGTGGAACTTCGTCGCGCTGGAAGCGGAAATCCCGAACGCCGGCGATTTCAAGAGCACGTTCGTCGGCGATACGCCGGTGGTCGTCACGCGCACGGAGGACGGCGCGCTTTCCGCGTGGGTGAACCGCTGCGCGCACCGTGGCGCGCAGGTGTGCCGCAAGTCGCGCGGCAACGCGAGCTCGCACACGTGCGTGTATCACCAGTGGAGCTTCGACAACGCGGGCAACCTGCTGGGCGTGCCGTTCCGGCGCGGCCAGAAGGGGATGTCCGGGATGCCGGCCGACTTCGACCCGAAGCAGCACGGGCTGCGCAAGCTGCGTGTCGACAGCTATCGCGGGCTCGTGTTCGCCACCTTCAGCGATGACGTGATGCCGCTGCCCGACTACCTCGGCGAGCAGATGCGCCCGTGGATCGACCGGATTTTCCACAAGCCGATCGAGTATCTCGGCTGTACGCGCCAGTATTCGAAGTCGAACTGGAAGCTGTACATGGAGAACGTGAAGGACCCGTATCACGCGAGCATGCTGCACCTGTTCCATACGACCTTCAACATCTTCCGCGTCGGGATGAAGGCGCGCTCGATTCCGGATGCGAACCACGGGCTGCACAGCATCATCACGGTGACGAAGACGGGCGACGATACGTCGGCCGCGTACAAGCAGCAGAACATTCGCTCGTTCGACGAAGGTTTCCATCTGGAAGACGAATCGATTCTCGATCTCGTGTCGGAATACGACGAGGACTGCACGAACCATATCCAGCCGATCTTCCCGCAGCTCGTGATCCAGCAGATCCACAACACGCTGGTCGCACGCCAGATCCTGCCGAAGGGCCCCGACAACTTCGAGCTGATCTTCCACTTCTTCGGCTACGCGGACGATACGCCCGAGCTGCGCGCGCTGCGCATCAAGCAGGCGAACCTCGTCGGGCCGGCCGGCTATATCTCGATGGAGGACACGGAGGCGACCGAGCTCGTGCAGCGCGGCACGGTGCGCGACGGCGACGCGACGTCGGTGATCGAGATGTCGCGCGGCAATCCGGACCAGCAGGACACGGTGATCACCGAAAGCCTGATCCGCAAGTTCTGGGTCGGCTACCAGAAGCTGATGGGCTATTGAAGCGGGAGCGCGGAACGATGGAAAACCTGACGGAAGACATGAAGACGTGGTTCGAGATTTACATGCTCCAGAACCGCTATATCGGGCATCTCGACAACAACCGGCTCGAGGAGTGGCCGACGATGTTCACCGAGGACTGCACGTATGAAATCGTGCCGAAGGAGAACGCCGACCTCGGGCTGCCGGTCGGGATCGTCCACTGCACGAACCAGCGGATGCTGCGCGACCGCGTGGTGTCGCTGCGGCACGCGAACATCTACGAAGAGCATACGTACCGGCACATGACGTCGGGCCTGACGATCGTCGCGGAACGTGACGGCGAGATCGACACCGAGAGCAACTACGTCGTCGTGCAGACGCGCAGCAACGGCGAGTCGAACGTGTACCAGGCCGGCAAGTACTACGACACGGTCGTGCGCACGCCGGACGGGCTGCGCTACAAGACCAAGCGGGTGATCTACGACACGTCGCGCGTGCAGACGCTGCTCGCGACCCCGATCTGATACGGAAGCAAGGAATAGTCATGACTGAAGCAACGCTCGCCGAGTGGCATCCGCTCGGCGCTTTCGACGAATTCTCCGAAGACGAACCGGCGGCGCGCGTCGCCGGCCAGAAGCCGATCGCCGTGTTCCGGATCGGCGACGAACTGTTCGCGATGCACGATCTCTGCACGCACGGCCATGCGCGGCTGTCCGAGGGTTATGTGGAAGACGGCTGCGTCGAATGCCCGCTGCACCAGGGGCTGATCGACATTCGCACGGGCGCGCCGAAATGCGCGCCGATCACGGAGCCGGTGCGCACCTATCCGATCCGGATCGTCGACGGGCAGGTGGAAGTCAATGTCGGCTGATCCGTTCGTGATCGTCGGCGCCGGCCATGCGGCACGGCGCACGGCCGAAGCGGTGCGCGAGCGCGACGCCGCGACGCGCATCGTGATGATCGGCGCGGAACGCGAGCTGCCGTACGACCGGCCCGCGCTGTCGAAGGATGCGCTGCTGAGCGAGGGTGGCGAGCAGCGTGCGTTCGTGCGCGATGCCGCGTGGTACGACGCGCAGCGCATCGAGCTGCGGCTCGGCACGCGCGTCGAGGCGATCGAGCGCGATGCGTTGCGCGTGCGGCTCGACGACGGCACGACGCTGCCTTATGCGCGGCTCGTGCTGGCCACGGGCTCGCGGGTGCGCACGTTTGGCGGTGAGATCGACGAAGGCGTCACGCCGCATTACGTCCGCACGGTCGACGATGCGCGTGCGTTGCGCGCGCAGCTCGCGCCGGGGCGCCGCGTGGCGGTGCTCGGGGGCGGTTTCATCGGCCTCGAGGTCGCGGCGGCGGCGCGCCAGCTCGGTTGCGACGTGACGGTGATCGATCCGGCGCCGCGCCTGCTGCAACGCGCGTTGCCGGAAGTCGTCGGCGCGTATGCGCATCGGCTGCACGACGCACGCGGCGTGGTCTTCCGGATGGCGACGCTGCCGCGCGCGATCCGTCGCGCGCCGGGCGGCGGCGCGATCGTCGAGACCGATCGTGGCGACGTGCCGGCCGATCTCGTCGTGGTCGGCATCGGGGTGGTGCCGAATGTCGAGCTCGCGCAGGCAGCGGGGCTCGATGTCGACAACGGGATACGCGTCGACGCGGGCTGCCGTACGGTCGATCCCGCGATCTTCGCGGCGGGCGAGGTGACGATGCACTTCAATCCGTTGCTCGGGCGTCACGTGCGGATCGAATCGTGGCAGGTGGCCGAAAACCAGCCGGCCGTCGCGGCGGCGAACCTGCTCGGTGCCGACGAAACCTATGCCGAGCTGCCGTGGTTGTGGTCCGATCAGTACGACTGCAACCTGCAGATGCTCGGGTTGTTCGGCAGCGAACGCACGATCGTCGTGCGCGGCGATCCGGCGAACGGGCCGTTCACGGTGTTCGGGCTGGGGGACGACGGCAGGATCGTCGCGGTGGCCGCGGCGAACCAGGGGCGCGACATCGGCGCATCGCGCCGGCTGATCGCGGCCGGGGCAGTGCCCGATCCGGTGAAGCTCGCCGATCCGACGGTGAATTTGAAGACGTTCCTGTAACGGCGGCAGGCGCGGCGAGTATGGCGGGCGCGGTGGACGGATGGCGTCGGCGACGACGTCGCCGGCCGCGCGCTTGCCGGACGATCGCACGACGTGGCGGGTGACGTCATGCCCGGTGGCGGTCGCGCGGGGCCGTCGCGTTTCATGCCGCGCGTTTGTCGGCCGGTGCGAAATCGGGGATATTAGCGGCATCGCCGATTCGCCTGCCGCCATGACGCCAGACAAAGCCCTCGAACTGAAACGCAGCAAGCGCCGCGCGCTGTGGCTGCTGCTGGCCGCCGTCGCGGTGTTCGTCGCGACGATCCTGCTGCCGCGTGGCCCGTGGGTCGACGGCTTCAAGGCCGTGGCCGAAGCCGCGATGGTCGGCGCGCTCGCCGACTGGTTCGCGGTCGTCGCCCTGTTCCGCCGTGTGCCGATCCCGTTCGTGTCGCGTCATACCGAGATCATTCCGAAGAACAAGGACAAGATCGCCGACAACCTCGCGGTGTTCGTGCGCGAGAAGTTCCTCGGCCCCGACGCGCTCGCCGCGCAGATCCGCCAGCACGATCCCGCGCAGAAACTCGGCGCGTGGCTCGGCGAGCCGGCAAACACTGACGCGCTCGGCGGCTACGTGACGAAGCTGATGAGTTTCGCGCTCGACATGACCGACGACGCGCGGATCCAGTCGTTTATCCACGATGCGTTTCGCGCGGTGATCGACCGGGTCGACCTGTCGCAATCGGCCGGCGCGATCCTCGACACGCTGACGAAGGACGGCCGCCACCAGGTGCTGCTCGACGACGCGATCGAACAGGTGGTCGACGTGCTCGACAAGGAAGAAAACCGCGAGGTGATCGCGGGCGTCATCGTCGAATGGCTGAAGACGCAGTACCCGAAGGTCGAGAAGATCATGCCGACGCAGTGGTTCGGCGAGAACGGCGCGCGGATGCTCGCGAGCGCGGTGAGCCGCGTGCTGGAAGGCGTGGCGGCGGACCCCGAGCACGAGCTGCGGCAGCGCTTCGACCGGACGGTCGTGCGGCTGACCGAGCGGTTGAAGCACGATCCCGCGTTCATCGCGAAGGGCGAGGAGATCAAGCGTTACGTTCGCGACGGCGCCGCGTTCAACGAGTATGTCCGCGACTTGTGGGATCAGTTGCGCGCGTGGCTGAAGGCCGATCTCGCGCGCCCCGATTCGGCGCTGCATCGGCAGGCCGCGACGCTCGGCGGCTGGCTCGGCGCGCGGCTGGCGGAGAGTCCGGCATTGCGCGCGTCGCTGAACGAGCATGTCGAGAAGGCGGTGCACGAGATGGCGCCGGATTTCGCGGATTTCCTGATGCGTCATATCCGCGACACGGTGCGCAACTGGGATGCGCGCGAGATGTCGCGGCAGATCGAGCTGAACATCGGCAAGGACCTGCAATACATCCGCATCAACGGCACGCTGGTCGGCGGGCTGATCGGGCTCGGGTTGTATCTGGTGTCGCTGGTGCCGCGCTGGGCGGCCGGCTGGCTGCACTGACGCGGCCACGGGTATCGCGGGAGGGCGCGGAGGGAGCGACGGGCCGCGCCCGTGCGTCATGCGTGCGCTTTTGCGCCGTGCAGTTGCAGGCCGAGCGCCTTGATGACCTTCAGGATGGTGCCGAAGCTGGGGTTGCCGTCGTGCGACAGCGCCTTGTACAGCCCTTCGCGCGACAGGCCCGCGTCGCGCGCGACCTGCGACATGCCGCGTGCGCGTGCGATCACGCCGAGTGCGTGCGCGATGAAGGCCGGATCGTCGCCGGCTTCCTGCAGGCACGCTTCGAAGTAGTCGGCCATGTCGTCTTCGGTCTTCAGATGGTCGGCCGAATCCCACGGCCGGGTGCTGATCTTGTCCATCGATTACTCCATGTCGAGGTGCGCGAGCATCGCGTGCGCGGCGCGTATGTCGGCCTGTTGCGTCGATTTATCGCCGCCGCAGAGCAGGATGACCCAGATCGTTCCGCGCCGGACGTAGTAGACGCGATAGCCGGGGCCGTGGTCGATCCGCATTTCGACGACCGGCGAGCCCGCGGATTTCCAGTCGCCCGGATTGCCCATCGACAGGCGGTCGATGCGTGCCTGGATGCGGCGCTTCGCGACGCGATCCCGCAGGCCGGCAAACCATGCGTCGAAGACGTCGGTGGTCCGGATGCTGAACGTAGGCGCACTGTAGGGCATTGATTGCGGTATGTCAACCATGGTTCACAGATGGGTCGGGTTGGGTCGGGCTATTCGGTAGCCGCTACATTAGGCCTGCCCGCTTCGTTTGCGTGCCAAATGGCCATTCGGCCGAAGTCGGAGTTCTGCGAATCCGTCTACAATCAATCACGTCTTTGCCGCCCGTGCGCGCTTGCCGCGCGCGGGCGGATCCGTTTGTCCTCCGCTATCCGGAGGCGCCGCCGCGCATCGCTCGTTGCGCGGCGGGCAGTGCCGTGGTTTGTGTCCAGTAGGTAAAGCGTCCGCGTGCCGTAGGCCGGCGCGCGTTCTGAACGCTGCGTGTCCGTAGGCCGGGCAGGCGGCATCAACCGAGAGTCCCCCATGAAAGCATCGGATCTGTTCGTGAAGGCGCTGGAAGCCGAAGGCGTCGAGTACGTGTTCGGCATTCCCGGCGAAGAAAACCTCGATCTGCTCGAATCGCTGCGGCGATCGAAGATCAAGCTCGTGCTGACCCGGCACGAGCAGGCGGCCGGGTTCATGGCCGCCACCTACGGCCGCCTGACGGGCCGTACCGGCGTGTGTATCGCCACGCTCGGGCCCGGCGCGACCAACTTCGTGACGGCCGCCGCGTATGCGCAGCTCGGCGGGATGCCGATGCTGATGATCACCGGGCAGAAGCCGATCAAGTCCAGCAAGCAGGGCCACTTCCAGATCGTCGATGTGGTCGACATGATGCAGCCGCTCACGAAGTTCACGCGGCAGATCGTGTCGATCGGCAACATCCCGTCGGCCGTGCGCGAGGCGTTCCGCCGCGCGGAGGAGGAGCGTCCGGGCGCCGCGCACCTCGAGCTGCCGGAAGACATCGCGCACGAGGAGGGCGACGGCAAGCCGATCCCGCGCAGCTACAGCCGGCGGCCGGTGGCGGAGGAAAAGGCGATCGCGCATGCGGTCGACGCGATCCAGGCCGCGCGCCATCCGCTGCTGATGATCGGTGCGGGCGGCAACCGCAAGACCACCTGCAAGATGCTGCTCGAATTCGTCGACAAGACGGGCATCCCGTTCTTCACGACGCAGATGGGCAAGGGCGTGATCGACGAGACGCACCCGCTGTGGCTCGGCAACGCGACGCTGTCCGACGGCGATTTCGTCCACCGCGCGATCGAGCATGCGGACTGCATCATCAACGTCGGCCACGACGTGATCGAGAAGCCGCCGTTCTTCATGCGTACCGACGACAAGACCGTGATCCACGTGAACTTCCTCGGCGCGCAGGTCGATCCCGTCTACTTCCCGCAGATCGAGGTGGTCGGCGACATCGCGAACGCGGTGTGGCAGATGAAGGAGGCGCTCGCACCGCAGCCGCACTGGGATTTCTCGCGGTTCACGATGATCAAGGCGCATTTCGACGCCCATCTGGAGAAGGGCCAGCACGATCCGCGCTTCCCGATGTACCCGGTGCGGATCGTCAACGATCTTTACAACGCGCTGCCGGTCGACGGCATCGTCTGTCTCGACAACGGGATGTACAAGATCTGGTTCGCGCGCTACTGGCGCGCGCACGAGCCGAATTCCCTGCTGCTCGACAACGCGCTCGCGTCGATGGGCGCCGGCCTGCCGTCGGCGATCGCGACGAAGATCGTGCACCCGCAGCGCAAGGTGATCGCCGTGTGCGGCGACGGCGGCTTCATGATGAATTCGCAGGAGCTCGAAACGGCGGTGCGGCTGAAGCTCGACCTCGTCGTGATGATCCTGCGCGACGACGCTTTCGGGATGATCCGCTGGAAGCAGGAGAACATGAATTTCCCCGATTTCGCGATGACGCTGCAGAACCCCGATTTCGTGTCGTATGCGCAAAGCTACGGCGCGCACGGGCACCGCGTCGAATCGGCGGACGATCTCGAGCCGTTGCTGCGCGAGTGTTTCTCGACGCCGGGCGTGCACGTGATCGACGTGCCGATCGACTATTCGGACAACGAGCGCGTGCTGAACCGCGAGATCAAGCGCCTGTCGGCGCAACTTTGAATTCCCGTTCACAGGAAGGAGTCGTTCCATGTTGAAGGAAACCTATCCGTACTACCTCGCCAACGAAGCCGTCTACGCGAACACCGATCTGGACGTGACGGACAAGTTCAGCGGCAAGGTCGCGACGCGCGTCGCGCTGGCCGACGCGAAGGCGATCGATGCGGCGATCGCCGCGGCGGTCGATGCCGCGAAGCCGATGCGCGAGCTGCCGGCCTACAAGCGGCAGGCCGTGCTCGACCATTGCGTCGCGCGTTTTCGCGAGCGCTTCGACGAGCTGGCCGAGGCGCTGTGCATCGAGGCCGGCAAGCCGATCAACGATTCGAAGGGTGAAGTGACGCGGCTGATCGACACGTTCCGCGTAGCGTCCGAGGAGTCGGTGCGCATCGACGGCGAGATCATCAACCTCGAGATCTCCGCGCGCGCGCAGGGCTATACGGGCTACACGAAGCGCGTGCCGGTCGGCCCGTGCTCGTTCATCTCGCCGTTCAACTTCCCGCTGAACCTCGCCGCGCACAAGGTCGCGCCCGCGCTTGCGGCCGGCTGTCCGTTCGTGCTGAAGCCCGCGAGCCGCACGCCGATCGGCGCGCTGATCATCGGCGAGGTACTCGCCGAAACCGACTTGCCGAAGGGCGCATTCTCGGTGCTGCCCGCGCATCGCGACGGCGCCGACCTGTTCACGACCGACGAGCGTTTCAAGCTGTTGTCGTTCACGGGGTCGCCGGCCGTCGGCTGGGCGCTGAAGGAGAAGGCCGGCAAGAAGAAGGTCGTGCTGGAGCTCGGCGGCAACGCGGCCGCGATCGTCGATGCGGATCAACGCGACCGGCTCGACTACGTGGTCGAGCGCCTCGCGTTCGGCGCGTACTACCAGTCGGGCCAGAGCTGCATCGGCGTGCAGCGGATCCTCGTCCATGCCGATCTGTACGACGCGCTGCGCGAGAAGCTGATCGCAAAGACGCGTTCGCTGAAGATGGGCGATCCGAAGGATCCGTCGACTTTCGTCGGCCCGATGATTTCCGAATCCGAATCGCGCCGGCTGTCGGGATGGATGGACGCGGCCGTCGCGGCGGGCGCGAAGATCGTCGCGGGCGGCAAGGTCGACGGCGCGATGTTCGAAGCGACGCTGCTGGAAAACGTCGGGCATGAACAGGACCTGTACCGGAAGGAGGCGTTCGGCCCCGTCGCGATCCTCGAGAAGTTCGACCGGTTCGACGATGCGCTCGCCCGCGTGAACGACAGCGACTTCGGGCTGCAGGCCGGCGTGTTCACCGATTCGCTCACGCATGCGCAGCGCGCGTGGGACGAGCTGGAGGTCGGCGGCGTCGTGATCAACGACGTGCCGTCGTTCCGCGTCGACAACATGCCGTACGGCGGCGTGAAGGATTCGGGCCTTGGCCGCGAAGGGATCCGCTACGCGATCGAGGACATGACCGAGCCGCGGCTGATGGTCGTGCGGCGCCGGTAACGCGGGGCGGGATGCGCGGTGCCGCGACGGCACGCTGGCGGGCGCAAGGCCGGCCCGCGTGCCGTTTTTCATGGCGTCGCGCGCAGCGGGCCGGCGCCGGGCCCCGCCGAGCCCTGCCGTGCCCGTATCGTGCCCGCGTCGCGTGGCGGGCTGCCGGAACGCGCTCGACTGCGGGACTCGCCTCGTGATGTAATCGCGCGAAACTGCCGACCGGGGTACGACGCCGGAAAGCGCGAATTCATTCTTCACGAGGTCGATTCATGTCTCCCGTCTCGGCATTCAAGCTGGTTTTGTTGTCATTTCTCGCGATTGTCGCGCTCGAATGCCTCGCCAAGCGGCTGCGGCTGCCGCCCGCGGCCGCGCTGCTGATCGGCGGCATCGGCATCGCGTTCATCCCCGGCCTGCCGCCGATCGATCTCGATCCCGAACTGGTGCTGCTGGTGTTCCTGCCGCCGCTGCTGATGGACGGCGCGTACTTCTCGGTGTGGGAGGAGTTCAAGCGCAACGTCGGCGGCATCCTGCTGCTGGCGATCGGCGCGGTCGTGTTCACGACGTTCGCGGTCGGCTTTGCCGTGCACTGGGTGGCGCCGTCGCTGCCGTGGGCCGCGTGCTTCGCGCTCGGCGCGATCGTGTCGCCGCCCGACGCCGTTGCGGCGAAGGCCGTGCTCGAGCGCGTCGCGCTGCCGCGCCGGCTGATGGTGCTGCTCGAAGGCGAGAGCCTGCTGAACGATGCGGCCGGCCTCGTGCTGTTCCGCTTCGCGGTCGCGGCCGCGCTCACCGGTGCGTTCAGCCTCGAGCACGCGGTCGTGCGCTTCGCGGAGCTCGGGCTCGGCGGCGTGGCGATCGGCTTTGTGGTCGGCAAGCTCGTCGTGTGGTTCCTGAAGCAGCTCGACGACGACTATCTCGTGATCACCGTCGCGGTGATCACCGGCTGGATCGCCTATATCGCGGGCGAAATGGTCGAGGTATCCGGCGTGATCGCCACCGTCACGGCCGGCATGATCGTCGGCTGGCATCAGCACGAGGTGTTCTCGGCGGCCGTGCGCACGCGCGGCACCGCGTTCTGGCAGGTCATCGTGTTCCTGCTCGAAGCGATGGTGTTCGTGTTGATCGGGCTGTCGCTGCGCGGTGCGATCCACCGGCTCGGCGGCTTCGAGCAGGTGCTCGCCACGATGGTGCCGCCGATGTTCGCGGTGCTGGCGGCGGTGATCGTGTCGCGCTTCGTGTGGATCTACGCGGTCGAGGCGCTGAAGTGGCCGGTGCGCGGGATCGCGCGGCGCGGCGAGGCGCCGGACTGGAAGGCCGCGACGATCATGAGCTGGGCCGGGATGCGCGGCGTCGTCACGCTGGCGATCGCGCTGTCGTTGCCCGAGGCGATGCCCGGTCGCGACGTGATCCTGGTCGCGTCGTTCGCGGTGATCCTCGTCACCGTGCTGCTGCAGGGCACGACGATCGGGCCGCTGATCCGGCTGCTGCGCCTGCCGCAGCGCGAAGAACGCGCGGCGCACCACCTGACCGAGCCGCAGACGTGGGCGTACGTCGAGGCCGCGCAACTCGCGGCGATCCAGCCGCTCGTGCGCGACGAGAACGGGGTCGTGATCCATCCGCGCCTGCTCGAGCAGTACACGTATCGCGCGGAGTTGACCGAGCGGGCGAAGGACGAGCCGGCGTACCCGGCGGAAGTGCGCACCGCGCACTACGACGTCGTGCTGGCCGCGATCAGGGCCGGGCGCGCCGAATTGTTGCGCCTGCACCGTTCGGGCCGCATCCACGACGAAATGCTGCACGCGCTCGAACGCGACCTCGACCTGCAGGAAGTGTCCGCGCAACACGCGCGCGGATAGGGCTGCACGGCGCCGTCATCCCGTCATCCGGCGGCCGTTGCGGGCGACCGGAAGCGCGCATGGGCAGATCGTTGCCCGGCGCGCTTTTTTTCTTCCTCACGCCCACCGATTGGGCGCATTTCAACCCGGCCCCAAATGCGGCGGACAACCGGCCTTGCAGCGCATGCAAACCTTATGGCGCCGGTCTCGCAAACGTTATCGTCTTTCGAATCCGGAAATGATCTGATTTTACTGATTCCGTCTCTTTCTGCATATTTGGCAAAACTAAACCGGAAGGAGATAGATGCTGTGTTCTAATTTCATTTAGAATCAGCCGGTTATGTTTATTGAGAGAAAGGATGCGGAGGTAATGCGGCCGCCAACGGGGAGAAATCGGCGTCCGGATCCCTGCAAGGCCAATGCCGACAGGCCAAATCGGCGGAATCGGGCGGTTTTTTCAACCGCCTAATTAAGATAGCGTCCAAGTCTGATAAACAACTCCTATGAAAGAATCGATTGGAGAATCGGCGTTTGAAACTGTATTTATGAAAGAATCGAGCGTTGATAATGCCTCGGATTGTCTTGAATCGGGGTTATCGGTCCTTCTCGTCGACGATCAACCGTTCGTCGGCGAGGTGATCCGCCGCGCGCTGCGCAGCGAACACGACATCGACCTGCACGTGTGCACCGACGCGCACCGGGCGATGGCGGTCGCGCGCGACGTGAAGCCGACGGTCATCCTGCAGGATCTCGTGATGCCGGAGATCGACGGCCTCGATCTCGTCCGCGCGTGGCGCGCGGACGCCGGCACGGCTCGCGTGCCGATCATCGTGCTGTCCGCGAAGGAGGAGCCGATCGTCAAGCGCGAGGCGTTCATCGCCGGCGCGAACGACTATCTGGTGAAGCTCCCCGACGCGATGGAGCTGGCCGCACGGATCCGCTATCACTCGAATTCGTACTTGATGTCCCGGCAGCGCGACGAGGCGCTCGATTTCCTGTCGCACGACATGCGTTCGCCGCAGACGTCGATCCTCGCGCTGCTCGACGTCTACCGCGCCGAGCACGGCGAGATGCCTGCGATCATGGAACGCATTGCCGGCCATGCGCGGCGCGCGCTCGCGCTTGCCGACGGCTTCATCCACCTGACCCGCGCGCGGTCCGAGCGCCGCGCGCACGAGGTCGTGAACCTCAACGAGATCGTGCTCGACGCCGTCGACCAGCTGTGGGAGAAGGCGGCCGGGCTCGGCAGCCGGGTCACCGCGCACGTGCCCGATACCGAGTGCGTGACGATGGGCGACCGCATGATGCTGACGCGCGCGGTCGCGAACCTGATCGACAACGGGCTGAAGTACGGCCCGGCCAGCACGGACGTGCGCTGTACGCTGAGCGGCGAGGACGGTGCATGGCTGATCGGCGTCGAGGATACCGGCGCGGGAATCGCGCCGGAGCAGCGCACGGCCGCGACCGAGTCGTTCGTGCAGCTCGAATCCGCGCATGGCGCGGCGCGCGGCGGCTTCGGCCTCGGGCTCGCGTTCGTCCGCGCGACGGCGGCGCGGCATCGCGGCCAGATCCTGATGCGCAATACGGCGCGCGGCTTCATGGTCGCGCTTCGGCTGCCGGCGCAAGCGGAGCGGTGATGTCGCGGCGCGGCCTGCCGGCGCCGCGCTGCCCGCAAGCCCTGATGCGCTCGTGGCGCGCCGTCCGGCGCGCAGGCGGGCGCGGATTTTTTCAACGCTGATATTAGAAAGCCCATAACGAACATGGCCACCGTGACGCCCCGCGCGACCAATGAAAGCCTGCATCCGACGATCGGCGCTGCCCGGCTGACGCTCGGCAATCGCATCCTGCTCAGCTTCGGCGTGCTGTTCGTGCTGATGCTGGTGACAGCCGGCGTGTCCTACGAGCGATTGCGTGCGATCAACAGCGAAGCCGTCAGCATCGAGCGCGATTCGCTGCCCGGCGTCTACCTCGCGTCGTCGCTGCGCGGCGCAGTGAATGAATCGTTCATGCTGCTGCAGCAGGCGACGTTCGTCGAGACCGATCCCGAAAGCGTCCAGCGCGATCTCGCGAAGATCGCCGAGGCGGCGAAGGATATCGATTCGTTGTCGGTCGAGTACCAGAACTCGATATTTCGCGACGACGACCGGCAGCGCTTCGCGACCTTCCGGGGCACCTACGACCACTACCTGCCGCTGCTGAACGAAGCGGTGCAGCGGCACCGTCAATCGCACGACGACGCGGTCGCCGGGTATGTGAAGGTGCAGCCCGCATGGGCCGAGGTCGTGCGCAATGCGAATATCCTCGTGCAGGAAAACCGCAAGTTCGCCGATCAGTCGGCGAAGCTGATCCGTGAATCCGTGCAGGACACCGAGGTGGTGCTCGCGACCGCACTGGCGATCATGCTGCTGTCCGCGCTCGGGTTCGGCTACATGCTGTACCGTTCGGTCACCGTCCCGATGGCGCGGCTCGTCGAGGTGCACGACGTGATGCGTACCGGCAACCTGACGCGCCGCCTCGACCTGCGCCGCCGTGACGAATTCGGCACGCTCGAGACGGGCTTCAACCGGATGGCCGACGAACTGACCGAACTCGTCGCGCGTGCGCAGCAGTCGTCGCTGCAGGTGACGACGTCGGTCGCCGAGATCGCGGCGACGTCGCGCGAGCAGCAGGCGACCGCGAACGAAACCGCGGCGACGACGACCGAGATCGGCGCGACCTCGCGCGAAATCTTCGCGACGTCGCGCGACCTGGTGCGCACGATGAACGAAGTGGCCGGCGTGGCGGAGCAGTCGGCCACACTCGCGGGCGTGAGCCAGAGCGGGCTCACGCGGATGGGCGAGACGATGCGCAGCGTGATGGACGCGGCCGGCTCGGTGAACGCGAAGCTCGCGATCCTCAACGAGAAGGCGCTGAACATCAACCAGGTGGTCGCGACCATCACCAAGGTGGCCGACCAGACCAACCTGCTGTCGCTGAACGCCGCGATCGAGGCCGAGAAGGCCGGCGAATACGGCCGCGGCTTCGCGGTCGTCGCGACCGAGATCCGCCGCCTCGCCGACCAGACGGCGGTCGCGACCTACGATATCGAGCAGACGGTGAAGGAAATCCAGTCGGCGGTATCGGCGGGCGTGATGGGGATGGACAAGTTCTCCGAGGAAGTGCGCCGGGGGATGCTCGACGTGCAGCAGGTCGGCGGGCAGCTGTCGCAGATCATCGCCGAGGTGCAGACGCTCTCGCCGCGCTTCCAGATGGTCAACGAAGGGATGCAGACGCAGGCGAACGGCGCGGAGCAGATCACGCAGGCGCTGTCGCAGCTGTCGGAGGCCGCGCAGCAGACGGCCGAGTCGCTGCGCCAGTCGTCGCAGGCGATCGACGACCTGACGCTCGTCGCGAACCAGTTGCGCACCAGCGTGTCGCGCTTCAAGGTCGACGCGTGACGCGCGCCGACACGCAGAACGGCGCACATGCGCTGTTCCTGATGTTCGAGCTCGACGGCGAACGCTATGCGCTCGACGCGGCCGGCATCGACGAGGTGCTGCCGCTCGCGGTCACGAAGGCCGTGCCCGGCGCACCCGAATGGATTGCCGGGCTGCTGATGCGCGGCGGCCAGCCGGTGCCGGTGATCGACGTGCCGATGCTGGCGCTCGGGCGCCGCGCGCATGCGCTGCGCTCGACGCGGCTCGTGATGGTCCGCTACCGGGCGCACGAGGCGGGCGGCGAGCGCACGATCGGGCTGATCGTCGAGCGTGCGACGCAGACGATGCGGATCGATCGCGCGGCGTTTCGCGCGAGCGGCATCTCGACCGCGCGCACGCGCTGGCTCGGGCCCGTCGCGAATACGCCCGACGGCGTCGTGCAGCAGGTATCGGTTGCCGACCTGATCGACGACGTTGCACGCCTGTATCTGTTCGACGACGGCCTGCCGGGCCACAGGGGGGAGTCCGCATGAAAGAGTCCGAATCGCGATTTCGCGGCTGGCTGCTGCGCGAGACCGGCATCGACCCCGATTCGCTCGGCAACGATTTCCTGACCCGCGCGCTGACGGAGCGCGTGCACGCGCTGCAGGCGGACGGCGAGCGCCTGTCGTCGGCGGCGCGGCCGCCCGTGACGCAGGACGCGCTCGACGCCTACTGGCAGCAGCTCAACGCATCGGCCGACGAACGGCGTGCGCTGATCGAGCTGTTCGTCGTGCCCGAGACCTGGTTCTTCCGCGACCGCGAAGCCTTCGCGACGCTCGCGCGGCTCGCGGCCGACCGGCTCGCGGCGCTGCCCGGCCGCGTGATCCGTGTGCTGAGCGCGCCGTGCTCGACGGGCGAGGAACCGTTTTCGGCGGCGATGGCGCTGCTCGACGCGGGGCTCGACCCGGCCAGTTTCACGATCGACGCGATCGACCTCAGCACGCGCGCGATCGAGCAGGCGCGGCTCGGCTGTTACGGGCGCAACGCGTTCCGCGGCACCGCGACGGAGTTTCGCGCGCGGCACTTCACGCCGACCCGCGAGGGCTGGCTGCTCGACGAGCGCGTGCGCGCCTGTGTGCAGTTCAGTCAGGCGAACCTCGTCGAACCGGCGGTGGACACGGGCCTTCGCTACGATTTCGTGTTCTGCCGCAACGTGCTGATCTACTTCGATCGCGACGCGCAGGATCGCGTGATCCGCTCGCTCGGCGAGCGTCTTGCCGACGACGGCGTGCTGTTCGTCGGGCCGGCCGAGACGGGGGTCGCGATGCGGCACGGGATGCGCTCGGCGCGCGTGCCGCTGGCATTCGCGTTTCATCGCGAGCCCGCCGGTGCGGCGCCCGATGCCTACGCGGCCCGGCCGGCGGCGCCGCTGTCCGTGGCGGCGGCGCCGTACCGGCGCGCGGAGCGCTTCACGGTCGCGCCGCCCGCGGCGACACGCCCGGTGCTGGCGGTCGCGCCGCCGGCCTGGCTCGGCGACGCACGCGAGCCGTTCGCGGCGGCGCCGCCGGCCATGCCCGCGGCTGCGTTCGACGCACGGCCCGATCTGCCGGCAGTGGCGGCCGAACCGGTTGCGCCCGTTGCAACGGGCGCACCGGTGGCCGAAGGCCCCGCGCCGACGCTGGAAGACGCACAGGCGCTGGCGAATGCCGGCGCGTTCGACGAGGCCGAGCGCGTGCTCGCGCAGTTCTCGGCGCGCGTCGGGCCGCATGCCGATGCGTTCTACCTGAACGGGCTGATCGCGGATGCGCGCGGGCGCGCATCGGAAGCCGGCGACTTCTACAGGAAGGCGCTGTACCTGCGGCCCACGCATCACGAAGCGCTGACCCATCTCGCAACGCTGCTCGACGTCGGCGGCGATCGTGCGGGCGCGCAATGGCTGCTCGAGCGTGCACGGCGCTCGGCCGGCTGACAAGACTACGGGTTGGGGACCGACACCGCGATGACCAGAGGAATTCATGAACCGCGCCGCCGCTGCCATTGACGAGACGACGATCGACGTCGACGATTGCTGGAACCGGATCGGCACGCGCGGCGACCGCACGTGCGAGCGGCTGAACGAGTGCCTGCGCTGCCTGAACTGCCCGGTGTATGCGTATCACGCGGCGAAGCTGCTCGAGCGCCCGCTCGGCGGGGCGGAGATGGCCGACGCCACGCGCCGGATGAGCGCGCCCGGCGCGCCGCACGTGCGCGACGCCGACGCCGATACGCGCCATGCGGCGCTGGCGTTCCGCGTGGCCGACGAATGGCTCGCGCTGCCGATCGGCGTGCTGCGCGAGATCGCCGGCACGCGGCCGATCCATTCGCTGCCGCATCGCCGCAATTCGGCCGTGCGCGGCGTGGTCAACATCCGCGGCACGCTGCGCATCGCGATCTCGATCGGCGCGCTGCTCGGACTCGATGTCGGCAAGGGCGGCAAGGGCGGTAAGGGCAGTGACGACGGCCGCTTCACGCGGCTGCTGGTCGCCGCGCACCAGGGCGAGCCGGTCGTGTTTCCGGTCGACGAAGTCGAGGGTGTGTTGCGTTTCGGCGCATCCGACTGGGTGCCCGTGCCGGCCACGGTCGGGCGCGCGAGCGCCGGCCTGTCGCGCGGCGTGCTGTCGTGGCGCGGGAAGTCGGTGGGCCTGCTCGACGACGACCGCCTGTTCGACGCAGTCACACGGAGCATGCGATGAGCGGCGATGACGACCTGAGCCACCTGTCGCTGCTCGAGCTGTATCGCGAGGAGACGCGCACGCAGACCCAGGCGCTGTCCGAGCGGCTGCTCGCGCTCGAGTCGGGCGAGCCCGATTCCGTCGCGCTCGAGGCATGCATGCGCGCCGCGCATTCGCTGAAGGGGGCCGCGCGCATCGTCGGCGTGCCGCTCGGCGTCGACATAGCGGGGCGGATGGAGGAGTGCTTCGTCGCCGCGCAGGCCGGCACGATCGCGCTGACGGCCACGCACGTCGACGTGCTGCTGGCGGGCGTCGATTTGCTGGTGCGCGTCGGCGATCCGCAGGCGCAGCCCGTGACGCAGACGGAGATCGACGTGTTCGCGGCGGCGCTCACGGGCGCCGACGGCGCGCAGACGATGCAGGTGTCGGGCGCCGTCCCGCCGCAGGCGCCGCCGACGGTCGTGCCGTATCGCGAGCACGACGGTGCCGCGAACGAGCCCGTCGGGGCGAGTGCCGCGGTGCCGCCGCTTGCGGTCTCGGGCGCGGTGCCCGATCCGGCCCAGGCCGGCCGCGTGGCCGGCGCCGGCGCGATGCGCCGCGTGCGCGCGGATACGCTGAACCGGCTGCTGAGCCTGTCCGGCGAATCGCTGGTCGAATCGCGCTGGCTCAAGCCGTTCGCCGAATCGATGCTGCGCGTGAAGCGCGCGCAGCGCGACGCGGCCCGCTCGCTCGATTTGATGTATGAACAGTTCGCCGACGATCTCGACGCGGGCATGCTCGCGTCGATGAACGAAGTCCGGCACATGCTGAACGACCTGCAGCGCTCGCTCGCCGAGCGCATGGACGAATTCGACCGCTTCGAGCGGCGCAGCACGCATATCGCCGAGCAGCTGTACGACGAGGCGCTGCAATGCCGGATGCGGCCGTTCGGCGACGCGACGCGTGCGTATCCGCGCATCGTCCGCGATCTCGCGCGCTCGCTCGGCAAGCAGGTGCGTTTCTCGATCGTCGGCGAGGGCACGCAGGTCGATCGCGACATCCTCGACCTGCTCGACGCGCCGCTCGGCCACCTGCTGCGCAACGCGATCGACCACGGCGTCGATTCGCCGGAGGCGCGGCGCGCGCGCGGCAAGCCGGCCGAGGCGAGCGTGACGCTGGAGGCGCGCCACAGTGCCGGCTCGCTGCTGGTCAGCGTGATCGACGACGGCCCGGGCGTCGACATGGACGCGCTGCGCGCGGCCGTCGTGCGCCAGCGCCTGACCGACGACGAGACGGCCGCGCGGCTGTCCGATCCCGAACTGCTCGAATTCCTGCTGCTGCCGGGTTTCTCGATGCGCGATGCGGTGACCGACGTGTCGGGCCGCGGCGTCGGTCTCGACGCGGTGCAGGAGATGGTGCGCGGCGTGCGCGGCGCGGTGCGGATCTTCAACGAGCCGGGCGCGGGCATGCGTTTCGTGCTGCAGCTGCCGCTGACGCTGTCGGTGATCCGCAGCCTGCTCGTCGAGGTCGGCGGCGAGCCGTATGCGTTCCCGCTCGCGCACGTGCGCCGCACGCTCGAACTCTCGCACGACGATATCGACGTGCTCGAAGGGCAGCCGCATTTCCCGTTCGACGGCCGGCGCGCGGGCCTCGTCGCCGCGCATCAGCTGCTCGACGCGGGTGAGCCCGACGTCGCGCGCACGAGCACGGCGGTCGTGGTCGTCGGCGGGGAACCCGAGCTGTACGGCGTCGCGGTCGACCGCTTCCTCGGCGAGCGCATGCTCGTCGTGCAGCCGCTCGACAGCCGCCTGCACAAGATCCAGAACATCGCGGCCGGCGCGCTGCTCGAGAACGGCGACCCGGTGCTGATCGTCGACGTCGAGGACCTGATCCGCTCGGTCGACAAGCTCGTGCGCGGCGGGCAGCTCGCGCGGCTCACGCGCGACCCGCAACTGGCGCTGGCCGACCGGCGCCGCCGCGTGCTCGTCGTCGACGATTCGCTGACGGTGCGCGAGCTCGAACGCAAGCTGCTGGAAAAGCGCGGCTACGACGTGACGGTCGCGGTCGACGGGATGGAGGGCTGGAACGCGGTGCGCAGCGATGCGTTCGATCTCGTCGTCACCGACGTCGACATGCCGCGCATGGACGGCATCGAACTCGTCACGCTGATCAAGGGCGATCCGATGCTCAAGCGCGTGCCGGTGATGATCGTGTCGTACAAGGATCGCGACGAGGATCGCCGTCGCGGGCTCGATGCGGGCGCCGACTACTACCTCGCGAAGAGCAGCTTCCACGACGAGGCGCTGCTCGACGCCGTGCACGACCTGATCGGGGACGCGCGAGGATGAACATCGGCATCGTCAACGACTTGCCGCTGGCCGTGGAGGCGCTGCGCCGCGTGATCGCGCTGCGCACCGACCATCGCGTGCTGTGGGTCGCGACCGACGGCGACGAGGCGGTGGATTTCTGCGTCGCGCATCCGCCCGATCTCGTGCTGATGGATCTCGTGATGCCGAAGGTCGACGGTGTCGCGGCGACGCGCCGGATCATGGCGCGCGCGCCCTGCGCGATCCTGATCGTGACGGCGAGCGTCAGCGCGAACACGTCGTCGGTCTACGAGGCGATGGGCGCGGGTGCGCTCGACGCGGTCGACACGCCGACGCTCGCGCTCGGGCTGTCGGCCGACGGGTCGCCGCAGGCGCTGCTCGCGAAGATCGACCAGATCGGCCGGCTGCTCGAAAGCCGTTCCGCGGCGCTCGTGCCGCCGGGGCCCGCGCCCGAGCGCGGCCAGCCGACGCTCGTCGCGATCGGCGCATCGGCGGGCGGGCCGACCGCGCTGACCGCGCTGCTGCGCGCGCTGCCGGCCGACTTTCCGGCGGCGATCGTGATCATCCAGCATGTCGACCAGGCGTTCGCGCTCGGGATGGCCGAGTGGCTCGACGGCTATACGCGGCTGCCGGTGCGCGTCGCGCGGCAGGGCAGCGTGCCGCAGGCCGGCGAGGTGCTGCTCGCGGCGACCAACGATCACCTTTACCTGTCGCCGCGCGGCGTGCTCGGCTATACGCGGCATCCGGTCGAGACACCATACCGGCCGTCGATCGACGTGTTCTTCAACAGCGTCGCCGACGGCTGGCAGGGCGAAGCGTTCGGCGTGCTGCTGACGGGCATGGGGCGCGACGGCGCGCTCGGCCTGAAGGCGATGCGCGCGAAGGGCTGCCACACGATCGCGCAGGACGAAGCGACGAGTGCCGTGTACGGAATGCCGAAGGCGGCCGCCGCGATCGGGGCGGCGTCGGCGATCCTGCCGCTCGAACGGATCGCGCCCCAGCTGATCTCGCGCATCACGCGTCCGCTGCGCGACTGACGGCGTTCAACGGGCCGGCGACGCCGTCCCGTTCCGCTGCGCCGGCGGCCGCATTGCGGGCGGCGCGGGGCGTCGCGTACTCGCGTACTCGCGTACAATGGCGGCCTGCGGAGATGGCATGCCTCCCTGCGGTCGTACGCGGCGCGTTGCGCACGGTGCGGCCCTCAACCGCCGGTAAGCCCGGCTGATGATGCCTGCGTGTTCCTGGGTCGTCAGGAGGTCGCAGGCCGTCCATGCGGTATTCTGCCGCCCAGGTTTTGATGTTCCGTCGAATCTGGAAATCATGTTCTTCACGACTTCTGCCGATCTTCTCGCGACCGTGCGCTACGTGTGCCGCTGGCTCGCGCTCTCGGCCCTGCTTGGCGCACTGGCCGGCACGGCTTCCGCCTTGTTCCTGATCGCGCTCGACTGGGCGACCGGCACGCGCGTCGCGCATCCGTGGCTGCTGTGGGGGCTGCCGGCGGCCGGTTTCGCGACCGGCTGGATCTACCATCGCTTCGGCCAGTCCGTCGCGCGCGGCAACAACCTGCTGATCGACGAGATCCACGACCCGAAGGTGCTCGTGCCGAAACGGATGGCGCCGCTCGTGCTCGTCGCGACCGTCGTCACGCACCTGTTCGGCGGCTCGGCCGGCCGCGAGGGCACGGCCGTGCAGATGGGCGGCGCGCTCGCCGATCGCGTCACGCACGTGTTCCGTCTCGATCGCGAACATCGCCGTGTGCTGCTGATGGGCGGCATCGCCGCCGGTTTCGCATCGGTGTTCGGCACGCCGCTCGCGGGCGCCGTGTTCGGGCTCGAGGTGCTGGCGATCGGGCGCGTGCGGTATGACGCGCTGCTGACCTGTGTCGCATCCGCGATCGTCGCGGACGTCGTCTGTCGCGCGTGGGGCGTGCATCACACGGCCTATGCGATTCCGTTCGTGCCGGCCGTGTCGGCGACGGGGCTGGCCGTGACGGTCGTCGCGGGCGTGGCGTTCGGCGTGGTCGGGCGGCTGTTCGCGTTCGCGACGCATGCGCTGACCGCGTGGTTCCGCCGCGTCATCCGTTATGCGCCGCTGCAGCCGCTGCTCGGCGGCCTGCTGGTCGCCGCGGCTGCGACCGCGTTGAACGTGCCGCAGTATCTCGGCCTCGGCATCCCGACGATCGAGGCCGCGTTTCGCGGCCCGTTGCCGCTCTACGACTTCGCGGGCAAGTTCGCGTTCACCGTCGTCACGCTCGCGTCGGGGTTCAAGGGCGGGGAAGTGACGCCGCTGTTCTATATCGGCGCGACGCTCGGCAACGCGCTCGGCCAGGTGCTGGCGCTGCCGGTGCCCGTGCTCGCGGGGCTCGGCTTCGTCGCGGTGTTCGCGGGCGCGGCCAACACGCCGATCGCGTCGACGATCATGGCGATCGAACTGTTCGGCGCGGACATCGGCGTGTATGCGATCGTCGCGTGTGTCGTTGCGTATCTGTTCTCGGGGCACGCGGGGATTTATCGCGCGCAGCGCGTGGCGGTGGGCAAGGGCGCGCAGGCCGAAGCCGAATGACACGGGCGAGGCAATGCGATGCGGTTTCCCGCCTTCATGCGCCTGAACTGCAGGCGGTTCTCGAGCGACGGCACGCCCGACCGCGTGGCGGGCGACATCGAACGCTTCATCGTGGCGTCGATGCCGTCGAGTGAACACGATCCGTGTCCGGTCGCGGGCGGCGGCCCGACGCATCCATGCGGCACCCGCGGTGCCGGAAACCGGGAGCACGACATTCAATGACGCTGGAAGACTTTCTGATCGAAGCGCGGCGCCTCGCCAGGCCATGCCGTCAATACCGCTTCGCGAGTGGCGGTGAACCCGTCACCGGCTACTGGCATGGCGTTGAAGCAGGTGCGCCGTGCGTTTCCGTCGAGCGGGACGGCACCTGGCTGAACGTGTATCTCGACGAAGGCGGGACATCGGGCCGCGTGGACCCCGCCGCGCAACCCGTGCGGTCGGAACGCCCGCTGTGCCGGTCCGACGCCACCTCGCTCCCGCCGGTCGAAGCGGTGTTCCGCTTCGGCTCAGCCGCGATCGACGCCTATCTCGACGCGCACGGCTGGCAACGCGACTGGGGATTCAACGGCAACTTCAAGGGCATCGCGGCACACGACTACGAGCGTGAGTGGATGGCGCAATGCCCGCTCTACACGGGCGGGGTGGTCGCCGTCGCGGGCGGGTGGAACATGCACTGGCCCGACGACGACGAACCGGTCGATCTCGATCTCGTCCTCTGGACGTTCGAGGAAGCGGAGCCGTGGGTCGAGGTGTTTTGCGACGGCGGCTGGTACTCGGTGATCCAGCGGATCACCTAGCGCGCCGGCATCCGTTACGGCTTCGGCAGGCGCGCGACATGGCGCGCCAGCAGTTCCTCGATATCGATGCCTTTTTCGGCCAGCAACGCCGTGACGACACCGTTCAGTTCGCCGAGCGTTTCCTTGACCGATTCCCGGATCGTGTCCACGACCACCTGCGTGCTGCGCTCGATCTCGATGTTGACCGTGTCGTTGACGCCTTTCGCATCGAAGGTCGTCGCGCGTCGCGTTTCGGGAATCAGCCAGACATCGAACCAGCCTTCGTCGCGGTTGACGTCGGACACCGTCAGGCTGCAGCCGTTGATCGCGATATAGCCCTTCGCGAACACGTACCGCTTGAATGCGTCCGGCACGCCGATGCGCACCATCCGGTTATGCTCGGACGATGCGATGTGCCGGATGGTCCCGGTGAAGTCGACATGGCCGGACAGCGGATGCCCGCCGATCTCCGCGCCGTCCTTCGCGGCCCGCTCCACGTTGATCCGCGCGCCTGTCGTGAGGTCGGCCAGCGTGGTGATTTTCAGGCTCGGCAGCATCACGTCGAAGTCGATCAGTTCCGGCGAATGGATGGTCGTCACCGTCAGGCAGACGCCGTCGACCGAGACGCTGGCGCCGATCTCGATGTCGTCGGTAAACCGTTCCGGGAATTCGATGCTGAAGGTTCTCAGTTCCCCGTGGTCGGCGATGGTCTTGATGGTGGCAACGCCCTGGACAATTCCTGTAAACATGGTCGATCCCTTGTCGCAAACTTGCTGGCCCACATGATAAGGGATACCGGAAGAGGCGGCCTTGCGGCGCGCGGCTTCCGGCGGGGCGGGCGGAATTCGCGGCCGAAAAAAAGGCCGTGCATCTGGCACGGCCTCGATCCGGATCCATTTGTCGACGCGCGCCGGCGGTGATGACCGCACCACCGGCGCGCGTCGCGCCCTTCTGGCGTCACGCCTCGGCCGGCTCGCCGAGCGGCCCGGCATGATTGTCCGCCGTGCGCCGCGGCGAATCGGCGAGCCCCTTCGCGAGTTCCAGCGCCTGCCGCTCGAACAGCCGGCGATAGATGCCGCCGTCGATCCGGATCAGCGCGTCGTGGCTGCCTTCCTCGATCACCTTGCCGCGGTCGAGCACCAGCAGCCGGTCGAGCGCGCGCACGGTCGACAGCCGGTGTGCGACCACCAGCGTCGTGCGACCGACCATCAGCCGCTCCATCGCCTGCTGGATCAGCAGCTCGCTTTCGCTGTCGAGGCTCGACGTGGCTTCGTCGAGGATCAGGATCGGCGCATCGGCGAGGAACGCGCGCGCGATCGCGACCCGCTGGCGTTCGCCGCCCGACAGCTTGATCCCGCGTTCGCCGACCAGCGTGTCATAGCCGTCCGGCAGCGCGGCGATGAAGTCGTGCGCGCTGGCGAGCCGCGCGGCGCGCTCGATGTCGGCCCGGCTCGCGTCGGGGCGCGCATACGCGATGTTCTCGGCGAGCGTGCGGTGGAACAGCACGGGCTCCTGCTGGACGATCGCGATCTGGCTGCGCAGCGAATCCTGCCGGACCTGCGCGATGTCCTGGCCGTCGATCGTGATGCGGCCGCCCGACACGTCGTACAGGCGCTGGATCAGCTTGATGAACGTCGTCTTGCCCGACCCCGAGTGGCCGACGAGGCCCACCCGCTCGCCCGGCGCGATGCGCATCGAGAAATCGTCGTACAGCGGCACCGGATGATTGCCGTAGCGGAACGTCACGTGCTCGAAGCGGATCTCGCCTTGCCCGATCCGGATGGCCGGCGCGCCGGGACGATCGTCGATGCCGAGCGGCTGGCGTTCGAGCGCGACGAGTTCTTCCATGTCGTTCACCGAGCGCTGCAGGTTGCGGATGTGCATGCCGACGTCGCGCAGGTAGCCCTGCAGCATGAAGAACATCGTCAGCGCGAACGCGATGTCGCCGACGCTCGCCTCGTCGTTTGCCCACAGCCGCAGCGCGACGCCGATCATCGCCGCCTGCATCGCGACGAGCATCGCGCCCTGCAACCCGCCGTTGAGCGTGCCGCGCACCCATGTGCGGCGCGTGCGTTGCCGCCACTTGCCGATCACGCGGGCGAGCCGCGCTTCCTCGCGCGTTTCCGCGCCGAACGCCTTCACGACCGCGTTGCAGCTCACGGCATCGGCGAGCGCGCCGCCCATGCGCGTATCCCACAGGTTGCCGAGCCGGGCGGCCGGCGCGACGATGCCGAGCGACACCGCAACCGTCACCGTGATGTACAGCAGCGAACCCGCGCCGACGACGAGCCCCATCACGGGCCAGTGCGTGCCGAGCAGCACGGTTGCGCCGACGAGCATCGTGACCGACGGCAACAGCGCGATCAGCACGGTGTCGTTCAGCAGGTCGAGCGCCCAGATGCCGCGCGTGATCTTGCGCACGGTCGAGCCCGCGAAGCTGTTCGCGTGCCAGTCGGTCGAGAAGCGCTGCACGCGATGGAACGATGCGGCCGCGATCTCGCTCATCATCTTCAGCGTGAGCGTGATGATGTTCAGGTAGACGCCTTGTCGCAGCACCGTCGCGCCGAGGCCGAGCGCGGCGAGCGTGCCGAATGCGACGAGGGCCGCATGCCACGCGGCGGCGCGGTCGGTCAGGCCGGTCGACAGCGCGTCGACGAGGCGGCCGGCGAACAGCGGCGTGAGCACGTCGGCGAGCGCGGCGAGCAGCGCGAGGCTCGCGACCGTGGCGGTGCGGGCCGGCTGCTTGCGCCAGTAACGGAAGGTGAAGCCGAAGACGGCCTGGAATGCCTGGCCGCCCAGATGGGTGGTTTTTCTGGTCATTTATCGTTGCCCGGCGCATCGCGCGACGGGGCTTTCCGGTTGGGCGAACATCGAAAACGCAACAGCCGGGCCGCGCGGAAACCGTGCGGCGAAACGAAACGGGCTGTCGGGAAACGGCGCGGCTGACGGGTTAGCGGAAAACTCGGGAGCCGGCGCGGACGGCGGGCTGGATCAGCTGCGCCGTGGGACCACGTTCGGGAAGGTTGCTGGCATTCGGAACATCTGCACCTCCCCTGAAGTGAACGGTTGAAAGGACGCCGAAAAGACGTGGAAATGATTCTATCAGCAGCGCCGGGCGCCCTGCAACGTCTGACGATTGCGGCGTTGCAGCGTCGATACGGTTAGTATTCAGGGCTTCGGCCCTTCTTTTGCGGGCCTTCCACAGTGCGGCCGCGCAGGGGCCGGCACACGCATCGATTACACTTCGACGTTTGCGGCGCACCGCGCCGAGACCCTCGCAGATTCACCACGATACATTCCTGAGGAAACGATGAGCGACGTTCAGCAAGGCATCCTGACCCCGATCGATACGGCGGCCCGATACCTCACTTTCACGATGTCGAACGACGGCAATGTGGCGGCGGCGCTGGCCGCGCTGCGCGAGATCGTCGACGGACGCGACACGGTCGTCGGGTTCGGGCATGCGCTGGCGGCGCACCTCGGGCACCCGGTGCCGGGCCTGACCGGATTCCCGGCGTTCGCGGTGAAGGACCGCACGCTGCCGGCGACCCCGGCCGACGTGTGGGTCTGGCTGCGCGGCGACGATCGCGGCGAGATCGTGCTGCGCGCGCGGGCGATCGAACGCGCGCTGGCGCCGGCGTTCGCGTTGCAGGATGCGGTCGACGGTTTCCGCTATTCGAACGATCGCGACCTGTCCGGCTACGAGGACGGCACCGAGAACCCCGAAGGCGACGAAGCCGTGGCCGCGGCAATCGTGACCGGGCAGGGCGCGGGGCTCGACGGTGCGAGCTTCGTCGCGGTCCAGCAATGGCTGCACGACTTCGAGCAGATGGAGCGCATTCCGTCGGGCGACATGGACAACATCATCGGGCGCCGCCGCTCGGACAACGAAGAACTCGACGACGCACCCGAGTTCGCGCACGTGAAGCGCACCGCGCAGGAAAGCTTCGAGCCCGAAGCGTTCATGCTGCGCCGTTCGTCGCCGTGGTCGGACGCGCGCCGCGCGGGCCTCTACTTCGTGGCGTTCGGCTGCTCGTTCCGCGCGTTCGACGTGCAGATGCGCCGGATGAGCGGCGCGGAAGACGGGATCGTCGACGGCCTGTTCCGCTTCACGCGGCCGCTGACGGGCGCGTATTTCTGGTGCCCGCCGATGAAGGACGGCAAGCTCGACCTGTCCGCGCTCGGACTGTAAGCGCCTGGCGGAATCGACGAACGGGGGGCCGCGCATCGTGCGCGGCCCCCCGTTTCCTTTTGCGCGGCGGTTTGCGCGGCGCTCGTGTGTCGTGTGCGTTGCGTGTCAGTTCAACGTCGTGTCGATCCGCGTGCCGCGCTTGATGAACTGCGTGACCGGCGTCTTCTCGCAAATTTCGGCGAGGCGCTGGCGTTGCGCATCGTCGAGCGGGCCGTCGAGCGTCACGACACGGCGCACGTACTGCGTGCCTTCGCGATCGGCATGCAGCTCGGTGCGCACGTCGATACGCGCGGCCGGCCACGCCTTGCGCTGCATGTACATGCGCAGCGTCGCGGCCGTGCATTGCGCGAGGCCGGCCAGCACGAATTCATAGGGCGCCGGCCCGCGATCCTGGCCGCCCTCGCGTGGGGCTTCGTCGCCGGTCAGCGCGTGGGTGCCGGCCTGAAGCTGGACGACGTAATCGGGCGCATCGGCGTCGAGGACGGCGGCGGCGTGGATGAGCGACATGGCAAGTCTCCGGTCAGCGGGAAAAGGAAAAAGGGAATAAGGGAGCCGGGAAGCGGAAAGTGGGCGCCGCGCGGCGGCGCGCAGCCGTCAGCATACCGCCCCGATGGCGATGGCGATGGCGATGGCGATGGCGATGGCGATGGCGATGGCGATGGCGATGGCGATGGCGATGGCGATGGCTACGGCTACGGCTACGGCTACGGCTACGGCTACGGCTACGGCTACGGCTACGGCGCGCGCGATGCGGCTACGCGTCCGCGCCGCCGGCACTGCTGCGCACGAGCGCGGCGATGCGCTCGCGTACCCACTGGTGCGCGCGATCGGCGTCGCGCGATTCGTGCCAGTACGCGAGGAGCGGGAACGGCTTGAGCCGCAACGGCAGCGGCCGCACGACGATCGGCAGCATCGCGGCCATCCGCAACGCATAGGTGTGCGGCAACGTGACCAGCAGGTTGCCGGTCGCGGCGATCTGGCACGCGGCGAAATAGTGCTGACAGGTGAGCCGGATATCGCGAAAGCGGCCGTCGTTGCCGAGCAGCACGTCGAGCGATTGCGGCTCGCCGAGCGACGACACCGCGACATGCCGCGCCGCGAAATAGTCGCCGCGCCGCAACGGCTCGCGCGCAAGCGGGTGATCGCGGCGCAGTGCGACGACGAGCGAATCGTCGAGCAGGTGTTCGGTGGCGATGCGCGGGCCGGTCGGCACGCGGCGATCGACGGCGAGATCGAGATTGCCCGATGCGAGTTCGCGTTCGATCCCGGCTACCGCGATGCGCCGGCTCACGAGCCGCAGGCCCGGCGCTTCGTCGGCGAACGCCGCGACGATCCGCGGCAGCGCGATCGATTCGAGCACGTCGCGAATGCCCACCGCGATGCTCAGGTCGAGCGTCGCGGGATCGAATGCCGACGGTGCGCGCGCGGTGCCTTGCAGGCCCTTCAGGTGCAGTTGCACGTCCGTGATGATCGAGCGCGTGCGTTCGGTTGCGACCACACGGTTGCCCTGGCGCACGAACAGCGGATCGTCGAAATGCGCGCGCAGCCGGTTGAGCGCGTGCGTGACGGCCGGCTGCGTGAGATGCAGCGCGCGGGCGGCCGCGCCGATGCCGCCATGCACGTAGACGGCGTCGAGCACGCGAAACAGGTTCAGGTCGAGACGATGGTCGGCGGGCACGGGGCGCGGGTGGCGTGGTGAATGGTGGAGCGATTCTAAAGGATGCGCAGGCAACGGATACGCGGGCTTTCCTGCGTGGCGATCGGCGGCATTGAATACATGGGAATATCGTTTGCGCCGATATTCGGCGGTGCATTTATCCGGATACCCGCCGCAATTCGTCGTTATGAAAATGCGCGGATTTCGATGCACATGATCGCAACAATTGGCGATATCGGCCCGTGCAATTCCGCACTGGCCCACCAGCAACCCCTGGCAGCCTGTAGTAATCCGCCATCATGCTGTCCACCTCGGCCATTTCGCGCCAAAGCCGCGACCCGTTCGGCTAAGATGCCGTCGCTTCATATTTCGGGATAGCCGTCCTGTCGCACGCATTCAAACCAAATATAAGCCTGACAGTTCGACGGTATTAGAAGAAGTCGAAACAAGTCGGGGGCTTGGCCAGTGAATGCAGCAGATCAGAGATGGGTCGTTATCTATTTGAGTACGGGGTTTTCGTTGGCCCAGGCCGCGCGTATTGGCGAGGCTTTCAACCTGGCGAATCGCCTGCACGCATACAGTGCTGACTACCAGTTGAAGTACGTATCCGAAAGCGGGGGGCTGTTGCAGTCGTCGTCCGGCGTGAGCATCGCGGCCGATCCGCTCGGCGACGAGCACGGTCGCCGCGCGCTCGCGTTCTTTCATCTTCACGGCGACCGTGCGGCCGTCAATTGGGACGACGCATTGCAGCGTCGCCTCACCGACATCCGCCGCCATGCGCGCTGGATCGTCGACGCGATGGACCTGCCGACGCTCGCGGCCATGCAGCGACCGTCGGCGGCGATCGAAGGGCGGCCGGGCCGGGCCGGCCGCCGGGTCGCCACGACGGTCGAGTTGCAGGCCGGCGAAGCCGACGTGTTCGCCGCGGTGCTCGACATGTTCCGCGTCGATCTCGGCGACGGCGCCGCGCAGGAGATCGCCAGCAACATGCTGCGGCCGGTCGAGCAACGCTATGCGCAGTCGATGTGGGCCTTTCGCGAGCTGAGCGCGAGCCCGTCGATCCGGATGTCGGCGCAGCGGCTGCGCGCGCAGAGCGTGAGCCGCATCTCGATCGCGAACGCCGCGCAGGCCGCTGCGATGAGCGAGCGCAATTTCCTGCGGCGCTTCAAGAAGGAGATCGGCGTGACGCCGACCGAATTCGTCCAGCACGTGCGGCTCGAGCGCGCCTGCCACATGCTGGTCCACACGACGCTGCCGGCCGACAAGGTCGCGCGCCGCACCGGGTTCGGCAGCGGCGAGCGGCTCGCGAAGCTGTTCCGCCAGCGCATGCTGATGTCGCCGACCGAATTTCGCGTTTCCGAGCGAGAACGGATCCTCACCCGCGGCGCGCCGACGCCCGATGCGCACGGGGAGGCCTGCGACGGCGCCGGGGGGCAATGCACCACGTGTGCCACCGCGCGGGAAAAAACCGGACGGATACCCGTAGAATCGTCCTGTCGCGATTTCGATCCCCGGTTTCCATGTCCTTCCTCCCCACCACCGCCACCGCCCCTTTCTGCCCGTCGGAAGTAAAGGGCAGCATCACGATCGATGCCGGCGCGCCGCGCTGGCAGAAGCTCAAGCGCTTCTTCGGCCCCGGCCTGCTGGTCGCGATCGGCTACATGGACCCCGGCAACTGGGCGACCGACATCCAGGCCGGCTCGCAGTTCGGTTATTCGCTGCTATGGGTCGTCGCGTTCTCGAGCCTCGCGGCGATCTTCCTGCAGATGCTCGCGGCGCGGCTCGGCCTCGTGGCGGGCAGGGATCTCGCGCAGGCCAGCTACGACCGCTACGGGCGGTTCGGCCGCATCGTTCAGTGGGTGACCGCCGAGGTGTCGATCATCGCGTGCGACATCGCGGAAGTCCTCGGCTGCGCGCTCGCGTTCAAGCTGCTGCTCGGCGTGCCGCTCGCGTGGGGGATCGTGCTGACCGCGCTCGACACGGTGATCGTGCTCGGCCTGCAGGGCAAGGGGTTCCGGCAGATCGAGGCGATCGTGCTCGCGCTGATCGCGACGATGGCGTTCTGCTTCGTCGCGCAGGTCGCGATCACGCCGCCCGACTGGCACGCGGTGGCCGGCGGGCTGGTGCCGGGCGATCCGGGCCACGACCGCAAGGACGCGATCGTGCTCGCGCTCGGCATCGTCGGCGCGACGATCATGCCGCACAACCTGTACCTGCATTCGTCGGTCGTGCAGACGCGGCGCGTGGTCGGCGGCGCGCGCGGGGTGATCCGCGACACGCTCGCGCTGGTGCGCATCGATACCTGCGTGTCGCTGTTCGTCGCGATGCTCGTCAACGCGGCGATCCTGATCGTCGCGGGCGCGGCGTTCCATGCGACGGGCCAGCACAACGTGACCGACATCGAGCAGGCCTACAACCTGATTACGCCGATCGCGGGCGGCGCGGCCGCGTTGCTGTTCGGCATCGCGCTGCTCGCGTCGGGGCAGAGTTCGACGCTCACCGGCACGATCGCCGGCCAGGTGATCATGGACGGCTTCCTGCATACGAAGATTCCGTGCTACCAGCGCCGGCTGATCACGCGCGGGCTCGCGCTCGTGCCCGCGCTGATCGGCGTGCTGTGGCTCGGCGACGGCTCGGTCGGGAAACTGCTCGTGTGGAGCCAGGTGCTGCTGAGCCTGCAGCTGCCGTTCGCGATGTGGCCGCTGATCCGCTCGGTCAGCGATCGCAACACGATGGGCGAGCACACGATCGGGCGCGGGATGCAGGCCGCCGCATGGGCGCTGTTCGTCGTCATCACCGGCACGAACCTGCTGCTGATTACCGGTGTCGCGGGCTGATACAGCCTGTCACAGGCTGACACAGTCGCGCGGCGCGCATGCGGTAAACTGCGGCCTTTCGATCGTCGTCCGAAGTCCGTTATGTGGAGTGAAATCAGCAACATCGGCGATGCCGCGCTGACCTTGCCGATCGCGCTGACCTGCGCGGCCTGGCTCGCGCTGACCGACTGGCGCCTCGCCGCCCGCTGGGGCGTGCTGCTCGCCGCCGGCATGGGCGTCGTCGGCGCCACGAAGATCCTGTATGCCGGGTGCGGCATCGAGCTTCCGCAATTCGATTTCCGCGTGATCAGCGGCCATACGATGCTGTCGACGTCGGTGTGGACCGTCGCGCTGTCGATGCTGTGGCAGGCGTTCCGGCCGGGCAAGGTGCCCGGCATCGCGGCCGGGCTGGCCATCGGCGCGGTCACGGCCGTCGCGCGCGTGTTCGATCATTCGCATACCGTTCCTGAAGTGATCGTCGGCTGGATGCTCGGCGCGCTGGTCGCGCTGGTGTTCCTGCGCGGCTACGACGGTGTGCGGCAGCGCGCATTCTCGCCGCGCGTCGCGGCTGTGTGCCTGCTGCTCGTGTCCGGCATCGCGTACGGGCACCGCGCGCCGTTCCAGCAGATGATCGACACGCATTCGCCGCAACTTTGCGCGTTCGTGCGCGCGCCGTCGGGCGACGGCTTCTGACGGTCGCCGGCCGCAGCGCCCCGGCGCCGCTTTCCTGCCGCATTCGCCCGGCGGTTGCACGATTCCACGCCGCCCGTCTTCCCGATTGCTTCCTCGCCTGCGCGGAACGCGACCCTCGCCATGACACGATTCGACGAACCGGCCGGTCTGCGTGACCGGCCGCGCCGGCTTGCGCGTGCGTGCCGATACGCGAAGGTCATGAGCCGGGCCTATGACCGGGCATAACGAAGATTCATTTCATCGATCGGCGGCATTCGCGTACGCTGGCTGTCGTTCAACCGGGGCAGGCTGCCCGGCGTGTCCGGCGCGCGTCACGCTCATCTCGATATACTCGCGGAAACCGTGCGGCGCCTCGTGATGGCCGCGAAGGGTCAACCGGCCCGCGCTGGCGGGAACCGGCACGGAACATCCGTCGCGGCAGCGTTCCGCGACGACGATTCACGATAGGAGCAGGTCACATGACAGTCGTTTCTTCGCGCCTTGCCGGCAAGTGCGCATACATCACGGGCGCCGCGGGCGGCCTCGGCCGCGCGATCGCGCGCCGGATGGTCGAGCAGGGCGCGCGCGTGTTCGTGACCGACATCGCCGACGCGGCGGTGCTCGACGCGTTCGCGCAGGAACTCAACGCAGGCCATGCGACGCCGGTCGCGTTCGCCGCGACGCAGGACGTGCGCGACGAAGCGCGCTGGCAGGCGCTGCTCGCGCAGGCGGTCGACGCGATGGGTGGGCTGTCGGTGCTCGTCAACAACGCGGGCGTCGGCTCGATCGGCTCGCCCGCGCAAATCGAGCTGAACGAATGGCGGCGCGTGATGGCGATCAACGTCGAGAGCATCGTGCTCGGCTGCAAGCATGCGCTGTCGTATCTGGCGGAAAGCCATCCCGCATCGATCATCAACATCTCGTCGGTGGCCGCGTTCAAGGTCGAGCCGGATTTCACCGCGTACAACGCGTCGAAGGCGGCCGTCGCGTCGCTCACGAAGTCGGTCGCGATCGACTGCGCGCGCCGTGAGATCGACGTGCGCTGCAATTCGATTCACCCGGCGTTCATCCGCACGGGGATCGTCGAGCCGCTGTTCCAGTCGCTCGGCGAACGCGACGCGACGCGCAAGCTCGCGCGCGGCATTCCACTGCGCCGGCTCGGCGAGCCGGACGACGTCGCGCACGCGGCCGTTTATCTCGCGTCCGACGAGAGCCGCTTCGTGACGGCCGCCGAACTCGTGATCGACGGCGGCATGTGCGCGGTCTGACGCGCATCCCGAACCACAACGATTGGAGGAGAACAGCATGTCGACACCCGTGAACCGCCAACTGCTGCTGAAGACGCGCCCGGAAGGGCGGGTCGGCCGCGAACATTTCTCGCTCGTCGAAGCGCCCGTGCCGGCGCTCGCGGACGGCGAGGTGCTCGTGCGCGTGCTGTACCTGTCGATGGACCCGACCAACCGCGTGTGGATGAGCGACGTGCCGCAATACCTGCCGCCGGTGGCGATCGGCGAGGTGATGCGCGCGCTCGGCATCGGGCGCGTGGTGGCGTCGCGCAACGCGGGTTTCGCGGAAGGCGATCTCGTGCAGGGGCTCGTCGGCTGGCAGGACTACGCAGTCGTGCCGGCCGACCAGGCCTCGCAGCTCGTGAAGCTGCCCGCGCAGTCGGGCCTGCCGCTGCCGACGCTGCTCGGCGCGTGCGGGATGAGCGGACTGACCGCGTATTACGGGCTGACCGACATCGCGCCGGTGCAGCCGGGCGAGACGCTCGTGGTGTCGGCGGCAGCCGGTTCGGTCGGCTCGATCGCCGGCCAGATCGGCAAGATCCACGGCGCGCGCGTGGTCGGTATCGCGGGCGGCGCGGACAAGTGCCGCTACCTGACCGAGACGCTCGGCTTCGATGCGGCCGTCGACTACAAGGCCGACGATTTCCGTCAGCAGCTGAAGGCCGCGACGCCGGACGGCGTGCACGTGAATTTCGAGAACGTCGGCGGCGAGGTGATGCGCGCGGTACTGTCGCGGATGGTGATCGGCGGGCGCGTCGCGCTGTGCGGCGTGATCTCGAACTACAACAGCGGCCGTGCGGCGGACGACGTCGGCGTGCTGATCTCGAAGCGGCTGACGATGCGCGGCTTCCTGATCCTCGACTATCGCAAGAGCCGCGAGGCCGTGCAGACGCTCTCGGGCTGGCTGCGCGACGGCCGGCTCAAGGCCGAGGAGACGGTCGCAGACGGTCTCGAAAACGCGCCCGACGTGCTGAATCGCCTGTTCGACGGCGATCATCGCGGCAAGCTCGTGCTGCGCGTCGATCCGGACGCGTGAGCGGCCCGCGGCTCGGCGTGCGATGTCGTTCGCACGCTGCCGCGAGAGGGTGTCGACCGCGAGGCGTTCGATCAATCGCGCCTAAGTTTCGGACTTGTCTCATGTATTGTCGGGGCGTGTCTCCCTAAAGTGATTGCCAGCAGATGGCGGCGTGACCGACGCGTCACGCCGCCTTTTTTTCTGGTTACACGGAAGAGGAGCATGAACATGCGAAACGACGCGAACGACGCGAAGCGGGCGGCATCGGCGGCGACGCGCAATCGAACGGTGCGGCGCGCCAGTCCTGTGCCGAGGATCGCGATCGGGCTTGGTGTTGCATTGGCGATGTCGAATGCAATGGCGGCCGGGCATGCCGCGCCGGGCGGTATCGTGCGGTTTGCCGGTGCGCTCGTCGATCTCTACGACGTGACGCTCGACGCGCGGTCGGGCGTGGTGGCCCCGGGACGCGAGGTGGCGGGCGGCGGGGCGGTGGCCACGCTTCGGTTCGATGCACATGGCCGGCGCTTGCCGGGGGCTCATGTGGCGCTGGTCGGGCCCGACGGCGCGCCGTTCGTACCGGATGCCCCGTCGGGTGTGCGCGCAACGTGGCGCGATGCGCACGACGATCGAAGCGTGCCGCTGGTATCGGGCCACTCGTATCGTGTGGGTCCGCATGGCGGCGTGATGACGCTCGCGGCGGATGACGCGACGGGCGCCGTGGCGCCCGTCGTGATCCGCATTCGTCATCCGTGACGGCGCGCGTCGGCAGGGGCGTGGCACGTGGCCACGCGTTGCGTCATTCGTTCTGTTCGGCGCGTGCGTAGATGTCCCAGCTCGCCATGAACAGCGCGGCGACGAGCGGCCCGATCACGAAGCCGGTGATGCCGAACAGCGCCATCCCGCCGAGCGTCGAGATCAGCACGACCCAGTCGGGCATCTTCGTGTCCTTGCCGACGAGGATCGGGCGCAGCAGGTTGTCGACGAGGCCGATCACGCCCACGCAGAACGCGACGAGGATCGCGCATTTCCACACCGCGCCGATCATCAGGAAGTAGAGCGCGGCCGGCACCCATACGAGGCTCGCGCCGATCGCGGGCAGCAGCGACAGGAACGCCATCAGCGCGCCCCACAGCACGACGCCTTCGATCCCGAGGATCCAGAAGATTAGGCCGCCGAGCGCGCCCTGCACGAGCGCGACCGCGATGTTGCCCTTCACCGTCGCGCGCACGACCGTCGTGAACTTGGCCAGCAGCAGGTTCTTGTGCTCGTCGTCGAGCGGCAGCGCGCGGCGCACGCGGCGGCCGATCTCGCCGCCGTCGCGCAGCAGGAAGAACACCATGTACAGCATCACGCCGAAGCTCACGACGAACTGGAAGGTGTTCTGGCCGATGCTGAGCGCCTGGGTTGCCGCGAGCTGGCTGATCTGCGCGGCGCCATCGGTCAGCTTCTTCTGGATGCCCGGGAGGTTGCTCAGGCCGTATTTCTGCAGCAGGTGCTGGATCGACGTAGGCAGCGCGTGGATGATGTCCTGGAAGTACTGCGAATAGTTCGGCTGCGCGGTCTTGATTTCCTGGTACACGTACGCGATTTCCTGCACGAGCGTCGCGGCGACGAACACGAGCGGCAGGATCACGATCAGCACGATCAGCGACAGCGTCACGAGCGCGGCCAGGTTGCGCCGCTTGCCGAAGCGTGCGGCGAGCCACCGCTGCACGGGCTGGAAGAGGATCGCAAGTATGGTGCCCCAGAACACGGCGCCGGAAAACGGCGTGAGAATCCAGCAGAGTCCGACGGTGACCGCGGCCAGCAGGAAATAGAAGAATTTTTGGTGGTCGTGTCCGCTATCCATGGATGACATTCGCGCAGATTGATGCGTGGTTTGATTGAATCTCGTTGCCCCGTGCGAGATCGGTTCGCGATCGTCACGGGTTCACGGCGCAACGCGCTGCGGGCGGCCATCCGCCGGGCGGCCCGAACCGGAGTATGCCCGCAAAGGTGCCGCCATCATAGCGGCTGCGCGCGGCACATGCGAAAACGCCGCGGCCGGGGCCGCGGCGCTGCCGGGAAGCAAACGCGGCGCAACGCCGCGTGCCGCATCGTCAGATGTTGAGCTTCGTGACCTTCGTGCCGTTCACCGACAGGTCGCCCATCAGGCCGGCGTTGGTCAGGATCAGCACCTCGACCGGTGCGGTGGCCGTGTTGGAGTCGACCGCGCCGTTCGCGCCGACCTTCACGACCGCGACCGACGCGTCGGCGCCGGCCGACCAGCCTTCGGACTTGCGGAACGAGTCGAGCGCATCCTGCGTCATGAACAGGAACACGACCGCCTTCGACTGCGCGCCGGCCTGCAGGCCGACCGACAGCGACGACGTGTTGTAGTAGCCGACCGTGCTGCCGCCGACGCGCAGCGCGCCGTTGCCGGACTGGCCGCCGACGATGAAGCCGGCCTGCAGCACGCTCGGGAACACGAGCACGCCGCGCGATTTCGCGACGAGTTCACGCGAGCCCGGCACCGTCGAATAGAGACGCGAGAGCGTCGCGTTGACGCTGGCGTCGATCGACTGGCGCTTCGACGCGCTGGCCGCGGCGCCTTCCGGCTTGTCCGGGGTGGTCGTGCAGCCGGCGAGCGCGAGGCTGCCGAGCAGGACGGCGGCGGCGGCTTTCATGGCAAAGGTCTTCTGCATGGCGTTTCTCCTTCTTTGTCTGATTGATGACGGACGGGGCGGGCGGCGGGACGGCCGGCTCCGTTCAACGGCGGGCAAGGAGCAGGCCCGCAACGAACGCGAGGCCGGCAACGACGCCGGCGGTTTGCCACGGGTTGTCTTGCACGACCTGCGACACGCGTTCGGCGGAATCGCGCAGCCGGGCGGCTGCGCTGCCCGACGCATGGTCGAGCGCGCCGCGTGCTTCATCGAGCCTGGATTGCACGCGCTTGCGCAGCGCGGCGATATCGCCGTCGCCGTCGTTTTTCAGCAGATCTTCGAGTTCATCGACCAGTCCGCGCAGATCGTCGGTGACGTCGGCATGCAGGTCGCGGGCGGCCGAGCGCGTCGTGCGTCCCACGCGCCGGCCCGTGCGACGAATGTCGGACAGGCCGCGGTCCAGCTTGTGTTCGATCGAGTCAGTGAGCGCCATGGTGTTTATCCTCCTTCGATTCAAGGCCAATTTGAAGATAAGACGAATCCCAGCAACTAATGTGATTCGCTTGGCCCGGTTGAGTTTCGAGACAAATTTTCAATTCGTTGGCGGAATTGCCGGGAAGCCCCGCCACGCGGGGCCGCGCGAAGATTGAAAAAAATTCTCAAATGGGCGAAACGCGTGCAACAAGAAGCGATACGAAGTGAATGCCCGGTAAATATGGCGTCGCCCGGGGTACCAGGTAAATAGTGCCATTGCAGGCGATGGGCTGATGCAAATGCACTAATCGACGCTGTACGGGCGAGCAGGGTTTGTGCCTGCGACCGGCATTCGCGAGCCGTTGTCCAGTGCGAGGTCGACGACGAGGGGATCGTGGTCCGACGATCGATACGCGTCGGGTGCGTAATAGGACGACCGATGTGCGGCCGTTTTGTAATCGGGCACGGGTTGCAGTGCAAACGGTTCATCGGCGTTGATGTGCCAGACGTGCACGGCTTTGACGCGTGCGGTCAGGGCCGGCGTCGCGAGCGCGTGATCGAGGCTGCCGGCCTCGCCGCGAAATACGTAGCTGTACGCAGTATCGCCGACGAAGCGCGCCACCAGGTTCGCGTAGCCACGCGATTCGAGCGCGCGAACCGGATCTTCCTTCGCATAGCTGTTCAGGTCGCCGACCAGCAGTACGCCATCGGCCGCGGCGCCTGTCGGCGATCCGGCGAGCCAGCCGGCGATGCGCACGGCGGCCCGCGTGCGCGCCGCGTTCCAGCAGCCCTGGCCGTCCGACCGGTCGAGATCGGCGCCGGTCGCGTTCGGGCACTTCTTCGATTTCAGGTGATTGACCGCGACCGTCAACGCGCGCGTGCCGCCGACGCGCCGGAATGTCTGCGCGAGCGGCGGGCGATGCCGGCTGCCGAGCGAGACGGTCGCGGCGCGGCCGACCGGCTCGACCGTGCGGCTGTCGTACAGCAGCGCGACCGTGATTGCATCGCGGCCGAGCCGCGCGGTGCCGGGATCGACCGCGCGCCAGCCTTCGCCAAGCTGCGCGGCGAGACGCCGCACGGCGCTCGTGTCGCCGTGGCCATTGTTCGCGATTTCCATCAGCCCGATCACGTCGGCTCGCAGCGCGCGCAATGCCGCAACGATCTTCGCCTCCTGCCGCGCGAACACGGCGGGCGTTTTCGCTCCTCGGCCGGCCGGGGCATCGAATCCGCCGCCGTGCCCGTCACCATTGAAATAGTTGAATACGTTGAACGACACGATGCGCGCGTCGGCATCGGGATGACGGGCCGGCGCATCGGTACGCGGGTTCGAGGCGGCATCGAAGACGGGCGCCGCGCCGGCAACCGGTTGCAGCCGCCATGCGCCGTAGCGCAGTTCGAGCACACCCTCGACGCCGCGCACCGTGTAGCCCGCGCGCAGCGTGTTGGCGGCGCTGAGCGCGGGTGGCGGATAGCGCACGGTTGCGGGATCGCGGCGGTTCGAGCCGTCGTCGAGCACGATGCGGTTGCGTGCGTTGGCTGCCGCGAGCGTGGCGGCCTCGGCCGGCGGTGCGACGTGGGTCGGGATGCGCAGCCGGCCGTGGCTGAGGACGACGCTGCCGTAGCGGCCGAGTGCGTGGGTATCGCTGACCGTCAGCGTTTGCGGCAGGCGCACGCGCATGCCTTCATGCGCGGCCAGCACGGATAACGAGGCGACCGGCAGCGTGAGCGTTGCCGGGGTGACGGCCTGCCCGCTTGCGCAGACGGTCATGCCGCCCGACAGCGTGAATTGCGTCCGGCCGTAGCGCTCGTCGACGCGGCCCGTGAGATGCACGAGATCGCCGGCCTTTGCCCGCGCGTTCGGTGCGTACACGAACACGCCTTCCGGGACGCCCGGCCGGTGCCGTCGCTGCGCGTCGGCCTGCTGGACGAAGAAGCCGCCCAGGCCGTCGGTGCCGGCGAATGCCGCGGTGACGACCGCTTCGATCGAGGTCGTTTGCCCGGCCAGCGGCGACGGGCCGCCGGCGCCGCGGAGGTCGGCAATCGGCGTGGTTGCGCCGCCGCAGCCGACGCTGACCGGCGGCGCGGCCGCGGCGGGCCCGGCGAGGAGGACGAAGAGGGGGGAGAGGACGAAGAACGCTGCAACGGCAGGCGGCGAAAGCAGGCGTGACATGGGGCGGTCCACAGGAAGAAAATCCGACGATTCGGGAAAGCATCTTGACGGCAAAATGTCAGGAAGCGGCGAAATTGGCCGTCCGGCCAGTGTGCCGATCGGCCGACGATGCAACGCGCACGGCGGCTGTTACGCTTTTGCATCGGCGGCGCATCCCGATCGCGCAGCACACGCTGCCGCGCCCCGTTCCCACAGGAGAAATCCATGTCCTACATGCTGTTGATTGTCGAGCCGACCGACCAGCGTGCCGAGCGCACGCTCGACGAAGGCCAGGCGCTGTACGCGCGGATGGTCGATTTCGCCGAGACGCTGAAGGCGCGCGGCGTGCTGCGCGGTGTCGAGTCGCTGGAGCGTTCCGAGCGCGGCACGCGCGTGCAGGTGCGCGACGGCGAGACGCGCCTGCTCGACGGCCCGTTCGCGGAGGTGAAGGAGATGGTCGGCGGCTTCTTTCTCGTCGATGTCGATACCCGCGAGGAAGCGATCGAGATCGCGCGCCAGTGCCCGGCCGCGCAATGGTGCACGGTCGAGGTACGCGCGGTCGGCCCGTGCTTCCTCTGAATGCCGCGACTCGGTATTTACCCTGATTGGTCGAGGAACGTGTCGATCCGCGCGTCTTCCGGCCGTCGTCCGGATAAGGCGCCGCCGAACGGGCGCCGCCTGCCACCGATGACAAGGAGTAAACGATGCGATTCATGATCATGATCCGGGCGAACGCCGTCAGCGAATCCGACGCGTTGCCGGACAACCGGCTGGTCGAAGCCATGACCGTCTACCACGAGGAACTGGCCAGGGCCGGCGTGCTGCTCGACGCGAACGGGCTGCGGCCGAGCGCGCGCGGCTGGCGCGTGCGCTACACGGGCGGCAAGGGCACGGTGATCGACGGCCCGTTCGCCGAAACGAAGGAACTGATCGCCGGCTATACGCTGATCCAGGTGCGTTCGCGCGACGAGGCGCTCGAATGGACGCGCCGGTTCCCCGCGCCGTTCGGCGCCGAAATGGACTGCGAGATCGAGGTGCGGCCGCTGTTCGAGCTCGACGACCTCACCCCGAGCGACGCGGTCGAGCGGTTCCGCGATCTCCACGTCGGTCGCACCCAGGCCTGAATCCACCCGAATCCAGTCTCACCGGAGCATCCGTCATGCACAAGATGGTTTTCATCAACCTGCCCGTGGCCGACCTGCCGCGCGCGAAGACGTTCTACCAGGCACTCGGTTTCGAGGTCGTGCCGGCCTACACCAACGAACAGGCCGCCTGCATCAAGATCAGCGACACGATTTTCGCGATGCTGCTCGTGCGGCCGTTTTTCCAGACCTTCACCGGCAAGACCATCGTCGATCCGGCGACGCAGGTGCAGGCGCTGACGTGCCTGTCGTGCGACAGCCGTGCCGAGGTCGACGCGATCGTCGCGAAGGCGCTCGCGGCCGGCGGGTCCGCGCCGCAGGCGCCGCGCGAGTATCCGAACATGTACGGCCACGGGTTCGACGATCCGGACGGCCATGCATGGGAGCTGATGGCCATGCCGCTGGATGCGTCCGCCCAGGGGCAGGCGTCGTGACGCTCGAGGCGACTCACCGTGCGATCGAAGCGGTCTGGCGGATCGAGGCGCCCAAGATCATCGCGCGCGCCGCGCGCGTGGTGCGCGACGTCGGCGTGGCCGAGGAGCTGGCGCAGGACACGCTCGTCGCGGCGCTCGAGCACTGGCCCGTCGACGGCGTGCCCGACAACCCGGCCGCGTGGCTGATGACGGCCGTGAAGCGCCGCGCGCTCGACCGGGTTCGGCAGGAGTCGCTCCACGCGGCGAAGCGCGACCAGCTCGGCCACGAGATGGACGCGCTCGAAGCGCATGTCGTGCCCGACATCGCGGATGCGCTCGCCGACGCGAGCGACGACGACATCGGCGACGATCTGCTGCGGCTGATCTTCACGTCGTGCCACCCGGTGCTGTCGACCGATGCGCGCGTCGCGCTGACGCTGCGGCTGCTCGGCGGGCTGACGACGGGCGAGATCGCGCGCGCGTTCCTGACGCCCGAGCCGACGATCGCGCAGCGGATCGTGCGCGCCAAGCGCACGCTCGCGGCCGCGCACGTGCCGTTCGAGGTGCCGGCCGCCGATGCGCGGCCCGCGCGGCTCGCGTCGGTGCTCGAGGTGATCTATCTCGTGTTCAACGAAGGCCACGCGGCGACCGCGGGCGACGACTGGACGCGCCCGGCGCTGTGCGACGAGGCGCTGCGGCTCGGCCGCGTGCTGGCCGGCCTGGCGCCGGACGAGAGCGAAGTGCTCGGGCTCGTCGCGCTGATGGAACTGCAGGCGTCGCGCATGCACGCGCGCACCGACGCGCAGGGCCGGCCCGTGCTGCTGCTCGACCAGGATCGCAGCCGCTGGGATCCGCTCTTGATCCGGCGCGGCCTCGCGGCGCTGGAGCAGGCGACGAAGCTCGGCGGCGTGCGCGGGCCGTATGCGTTGCAGGCTGCACTCGCTGCCTGCCATGCGCGTGCGCGGCAGGCGGCGGACACGGACTGGGCGCAGATCGTCGCGCTGTACGACGCGCTCGCCGAGGTCGCGCCGTCGCCGGTCGTCGAACTGAATCGCGCGGTGGCCGTCGGGATGGCGTTCGGGCCCGCCGCGGCGCTCGAACTCGTCGACGTGCTGCGCGACGATCCGGCGCTTGCGCGCTATCACTGGCTGCCGAGCGTGCGCGGCGACCTGCTGGCGAAGCTTGGCCGCGCCGACGAGGCCAAGGCCGAATTCCGCCGCGCGGCGGAACTGACGCGCAACGAGCGCGAGCGCGAATTGCTGCTCAGGCGCGCGACCGACGCGTGAGGCGCGCGGCACGTACGCGGCATGCATGCGGCACGCACGCAGCACGCAGTACGCACGCAGTACGCACACGCAGCACGCAGCACGCACACGCGCACCCCTCACACGCGTACCCCGCGCACCACCCCGCAACGCATCGCGCCCCGCCGTGCAACGCGCCGACTATCGTCCGGATTGAAAAAGCCTATTGGGGGATGCGAACGCGAGCGCCTAGATTGAAGAACGCGATACGCGCGCCGCGGCGCACGCATCGTTCCCCACATACCTGATCGGCCCGGCTTCGCACGCGGCCGCGCCGACTCGAACGGAGGCGCAAATGGCTCAACTCAAGGGCAGCAAAACCGAAGAGAACCTGAAGGCCGCATTCGCGGGCGAATCGCAGGCGAACCGGCGTTATCTGTATTTCGCTTCGAAGGCTGACGTCGAAGGCCAGAACGACGTCGCCGCGCTGTTCCGCTCGACCGCCGAAGGCGAAACCGGCCATGCGCACGGCCATCTCGAATACCTGGAAGCCGTCGGCGATCCGGCAACGGGCTTGCCGTTCGGTTCCTCGCGATTGAATCTCGAATCGGCGATCGCCGGCGAAACGCACGAATACACGGACATGTATCCGGGCATGGCGAAGACGGCGCGCGACGAGGGCTTCGACGAAATCGCGAACTGGTTCGAGACGCTCGCGAAGGCCGAACGCAGCCACGCGAATCGCTATACGAAGGCGCTGGACAGTCTCGTCGACTGACAGGCCGCCGCGGGCCGCACGGCAGGCCGTGCGACCGGCAAGCGGCCGGCTGTTCGTTCATCGCTGCCCCGCATCGCGCGGGCGGCGCTGGCGCGCATGCGCGCCACGCTGGAGCGCCCCATGCCCCACAAGGAAGGCAGTCTCGAAGCCCCGACCCGGCATCCGCTCGACTGGCAGTCCGATGCGTTCTACGACCAGGCCGCGATCGACGCGGAAATGACGCGCGTGTTCGACATCTGTGCCGGATGCCGGCGCTGCGTGTCGCTGTGCGGCGCGTTTCCGACGCTGTTCGACCTGGTCGACGACACGCCGATGGGCGATATCGAGGAAGTGCCGAAGGCGGCGTTCGGCAAGGTCGTCGACCAGTGCTACCTGTGCGACCTCTGCTACATGACGAAATGCCCGTACGTGCCGCCGCACGCATGGAACGTCGACTTCCCGCACCTGATGCTGCGCGGCAAGGCCGCGCGCTACAAGCGCGGCGAAGCGACGTTGCGCGACAAGGTGCTGTCGAACACCGACGCGCTCGGTCACTTTGCCGGCATTCCGATCGTCACGCAGGCGGTGAACGCGGTGAACCGTACGCCGCCCGCGCGTCATGCGCTCGAAGCGACGCTCGGCGTCGATCGCCATGCGTGGCTGCCGGAATTCGCGCCGCGCAAGTTCCGGCGCGCGGCGAAACCGTCGGACGGCCTGCCCGTGCGCGACGGCGAACGCACGCCCGGCAAGGTCGCGATCTACGCGACCTGTTACGTGAATTTCAACGAGCCGGGCATCGGCCACGACCTGCTCGCGATCCTCGCGCACAACGACATCCCTTACGAGCTCGTCACGCGCGAAGCCTGCTGCGGAATGCCGCTGCTCGAGCAGGGCAATCTCGCCGGCGTGGCCGCGAAGAAGGACGTGAACCTGCCCGTGCTCGAACGCTATGCGCGCGAAGGTTATGCACTGATCGGCGCGATTCCGAGCTGCGTGCTGATGTACAAGAGCGAGCTGCCGCTGATGTTCCCCGGCGACGACGCGGTGCGCGCCGTGGCCGATGCATTCTGGGATCCGTTCGAATACGTGATCGCACGGCATCGCGACGGGTTGCTGAAGACCGATTTCAAGACGGGCCTCGGCACCGTGTCGTATCACGTGCCGTGCCATGCGCGTGTGCAGAACATCGGTCGCAAGACGGCCGACGCGCTGTCGCTCGTGCCCGATACGCGCGTGAACGTCGTCGAGCGCTGCTCGGGCCACGCGGGCACGTTCGGCGTGAAAAAGGAGTTTCATGCGGACGCGATGCGGATCGGCGGGCCCGTGTTCAAGGCGATGGCCGAGCCGCAGCCGGATTTCGTGTCGTCGGACTGCGCGCTGGCCGGCCATCACATCGTGCAGGGCATCGACGACAACGGGCTGCCGTCCGCGCCGCTCGCGCATCCGCTCACGCTGCTGCGCCGCGCATACGGCATCTGAGCCGCCGCCGGCCGACCCACGAGGACATCCCATGACGTTGACCCGCGACTCCCTGCTGACGCTCGAAGCGTACGCGAAGATCCGCAAGGCCGAGCACGCGCGGCTCGTCGCGTACAAGCGCCGCCGCGCGGTGGCCCTCGGCAACCACCTGCGCTTCCTGTTCGAGGACGAGACGACGATCCGCTATCAGATCCAGGAGATGCTGCACATCGAGAAGATCTTCGACCAGGCCGGCATCGAAGGGGAGCTGGAAGCGTATCTGCCGCTCGTGCCCGACGGCACGAACCTGAAGGCGACGATGCAGATCGAGTATGAGCACGAGGTCGAACGGCGTGCGGCGCTCGCGCGGCTGATCGGTGTCGAGGATCGCGTGTACCTGCAGGTCGACGGGCACGCGCGCATTTATGCGATCGCCGACGAGGATCTCGAGCGCGACAACGCCGAGAAGACGTCGGCCGTGCACTTCTTGCGCTTCGAGCTCGACGCGCCGATGCGCGCGGCGCTCAAGGGCGGGGCGGCGCTGTCGATCGGCTGCGATCACCCGGCCTACACGATGCCGGCGCAGCGCGTGGACGCAGACGTGACCGCATCGCTGGCCGGCGATCTGCGCTGACGCATCCGCAGCACGTCAGCGGCGCTTCCGGCACTTCCGGTGCGTCCCGCGCACCGGTTTCCATTTTTCCGTTCCGACCCGAAACGCGATCTCCGCACGCGATGCGGCGCGTATCGTTCGCCTGCCGCCGCGAAGATGTAACAGGCGTCACGAACTTGCATCCAGCGAAAGACGTGCATCGCACGTCACCGTGCTTTCATCACTCGCAGAGAAACAATAAAAAGATTGTGCACGGAGATAATTAAAATCGGCGAAATTTGAATGATTTACCGATTCGTGAATATCTTGTTACGCTTTTTTCCCTGATTTACCGATGTTGGGAAGCAATGCGCGGGATTGTTGCCGGCATGGGGCGGAGCGGCCCGAAAATGCCCATTCGCTGGCATTCTTCATACGCTGGAGAGCCCCGCCAGACGGGCCTTTGCAGCGTCGGGCATAAAGATCCCGCAAAAAAATTCAAGCATAAATACATTACGCACCCTTGGCAGGTTGTTTCAGTGCGTAACATTAAGTCATTGTCATATTGAGATAAACCCTAGGGATGGTATGCTTCGTGCACAAAAATTCCCACATTGGAGTGAGACCGTGATTTGTGCGCCATTGCCGGGAATGGCGGCACCGTGAAAGTGCGGTGTCGCACCGGCATGCACAACACCGGATAAGCATAATGTGCAACCTGGCCGCCCCGCGACGCGATGTGTCGCGATGGCGCCGCCAATCGCAGCCCCGGCCTGGCTGCGTGGAGAGATCTACTATGTTCTTCGATGAGCTTACCGATGAAGAGTGGTTTCGTCTTTCAACGCTGATCGCCGATGAACCCATCCGGCTGAACCGTCGTGGGCGTCCGCGTGCCGAACCGCGCGTCGTCGCCAACGCGGTGCTCTGGATCCTGACGACCGGTGAAGCCTGGTCGAAGCTGCCCGGTCGTTATCCGTCCGGGCCGACGTGCCGTCGCCGTTACGAGGAATGGCTGGCGTCCGGCACGCTGCTGCAGATGATCGACGTGCTGACCCAGTTCAGCGGGCGCACGTTCGCGTATATCCCGCCGCCGCCGGTGCCGGTCGTGCCCGCACGCCGTGCCGAGCCCGTGCCCGACAACGATCGCTTGCGCGGCGTGTTCTGGCAAAACCCCGAGTCGTGGCAATTGCCGGTCGCGCACGCAAACGTTTGGGATGGCGAAGGCGCGTCGCAGTCGTCGATGCAGGACGACGCCGAGGCGCGGCCGTCCGATGCGTCGTTCGTGGTGCCGGGCGCGCGGTCGGTGGAGTTGCGCCATGCGCGTGCGTCGTCGGCGAGCTTCGCCGCGGCCGAACCGCAAGTCGACGAGTATCGCGGCTATACGATCCGCGGCATCGCGCAGCCCGTGCAGAACCTGATGTATCGCGCGTGGGCCGAGATCTCGCAGGACGAGCGGCGCGTCGAGCGTTCGGGCCTGATCGGCCCGCGCTTCACCGATGCCGAGGAAGCCGAGCAGTTCGCGCTCGACTGGGCACGTCAGTGGATCGATCGCCATGGTGCGAGCGACGAACCGGCACGCGCGCCGCAAGGCGAGGTGCTGGCCGGCCTGTCCGCGCTCGCGCGTGCGGAGTCGGACATCAAGCGCTTCATCGCCGAGCGGCACACGAGCGCGCTGTCCGAAAGCCGCAACGATCCGGTGCAGCAGGAGCGTCGCGAATACGTGTACCGCGTAGGCTGATCGCCGCACCGGTGAAACGGGCGGGCCGTCGTGTGCCACGACGCCCGCGCGGAAGCTCCGTCTTTCCATGCCTGCCTGCATCGCCCGGGGCGCCACCGTCGAAGCGGCGCCCCGGGCGCACGTGTGTTACTGGCGGCCGTAGGTATCGTCGAAGCGAACGATGTCGTCCTCGCCGAGATACGCGCCCGACTGCACTTCGATCAGCTCGAGCGGCATCTTGCCCGGGTTCTCGAGGCGATGCGACACGCCGAGCGGGATGTACGTCGATTCGTTTTCGGACAGCAGGAACGTTTCGTCGCCGCGCGTGATGCGCGCGGTGCCGCGCACGACGATCCAGTGTTCGGCGCGGTGGTGGTGCATCTGCAGCGACAGCCGCGCACCCGGTTTCACGACGATGCGTTTCACCTGGAAGCGTTCGCCCATGTCGACCGAGTCGTAGTGGCCCCACGGGCGATGCACCTTGCGGTGATCGGACGCTTCCGCGCCGCGTTGCGCCTTGATGCGCCCGACGATTTTCTTCACGTCCTGCACGCGCGACTTGTCCGCGACGAGCACGGCGTCGGGGGTTTCGACGACGACGAGGTTCTGCGTGCCGACGCAGGCGACGAGCCGGCTTTCCGAATGCGCGAACGTCGATTCCGCGTCTTCGAGCAGCACGTGGCCGCGGCCGACGTTGCCGGCTTCGTCCTTCTCCGAGATCTGCCAGATCGCATCCCACGAGCCGACGTCCGACCAGCCCGCGTCGAGCGGCACGACGACGCTCTCGCACAGTTGCGGCAGGCTCGCGAGCGGCTCCATCACCGCGTAGTCGATCGAGTTCGACGGCGACGCGGCGAATGCGTCGCGATCGACGCGGAAGAAATCGCCATCGGCCTTGCCCTGGGCGACGGCCTGTTCGCAGGCCGCGTAGATCGCGGGTTCGAGCTGGCGGATCGCTTTCAGCCACACCGATGCGCGCACGATGAAGATCCCGCTGTTCCACCAGTATTCGCCCGATGCGACGTACTGCTGAGCGAGTTCGAGATGCGGTTTCTCGACGAAACGATCGAGGCGGCGCACGTCGAGGCTGCCCGTCGCGGCGTCGCCGAGCGGCGCGCCGACGCGGATGTAGCCGTAGCCGGTTTCCGCGTGCTTGGGCACGATGCCCATCGTCGCGATCCGGCCTTGCTTCGCGCAGTGCACGCCGGCCGCGACCGCGGCGTGAAAGCGCGGCAGGTCGGCCACCGCATGGTCGGCCGGCATCACGGTCATGATCGCGTCGTTGCCGTCGGCGACGAGCCGCAGCGCGGCGAGCGTCAGCGCGGGCGCGGTGTCGCGGGCGATCGGCTCGAGCATGATCGACGCGGACTTGCCGGTCAGGCGCAGCTGTTCGGCGGTCGTGAAGCGGTGATCCTCGCCGCATACGATCAGCACGTCGTCGGTCAGCGGATGATCGCCCGCCAGGCCGTCGAGGCGCAGCGCGGTCGACTGCAGCAACGAATGTTCGCCGAGCAAGCCGATCAGCTGTTTCGGAAAGCGCTCGCGCGACATCGGCCACAGGCGCGTGCCGGAGCCGCCGGCGAGAATCACCGGTTGCACGGCGACGCGCGTGCCGGCGGCGGGTGCGGCGGAAGGGGAATGGCGCGTTTCGGCAGCCACGGCCGGAGCATTCATGTTGACACTCTCCACGGTTGAAGTCAGTGCCTGCCGTTGTAGCATGAAGTAAATCGACAATAAAACCGGACCCATTGCCTGATATTCGCCGGGCATTCACCGGGAAGAATTTTCCGCGCCAGCATCCGGTGCAAATAAAAAAGTAAAAAATAAATCGGTGAATCGGCTGGTGTTGACCGCCCGCAAAGGGTGAGCGGAAACCGTAAAGCTTCCGAAAAATTCCCGATTCGTGATCATTTCGGGAAAAGCTGCCGATTTAATTCAAAAACTACGCAGCAAGAATTTCCGATTATTTTTCGAAATACTTGTGCGCTTGAGGCGGAATTTTCTTACCGCTTCAATAGCGTCATGCAACGTTTGAATCGAATGTGCGGCACGGGTCGCACGAGGAGCTGTTCGGCAAACGCCTGTTCAAAGAGGAAGCAGACATGTTGAGCGTGCTGGCGAGAGTCATCGATATCGCGATGGTCGTAGCGGGGGCGCTGATCGCCGCCGCACTGCACGGCGGCAGCATCTGGCTCAACGACCTGCAGCGCACGACGGTGCTGTTCGACTGCCTGCTCGTCGTCGTGTTCTTTCCGGCCATCGGCATTTACCAGTCGTGGCGCGGCAAGCGTCTCGTCGGGCTGGTGGGCCGGGTTGCGTTCGCGTGGCTCGTGGTCGAGCTCGCGGGCATCCTGATGAGCTTCAGTTTCCATCAGTCGGGCGACCTGTCGCGGCTGTGGCTGGGTTACTGGGCGCTCGTGACGATGGCGCTGCTCGCCGGCTCGAAAGCCTGCGTGCACGTCGTGCTGCGGCAGCTGCGCCGCGGCGGCTACAACCTGAAGGCGGTCGCGATCGTCGGCGGTACGCCGGCGGCGCGGCGGCTGATCGCGCAGATGCGGGCGCGGCCGGAAGCCGGTTTCAACCCGGTGTGCGTCTACGACGAAAGCGAAGCGCCGGGCGAGGTCGCGCTCGACGACGTGCGCATCGAGCGGCAGTTCGAATCGCTGGTGTGGCTGGTGCGCAGCCGCGCGATCAGCGAGCTGTGGCTCACGCTGCCGATCACGGAGGAACGCCGGATTCACCAGATCGTGACCGTGTTCCGCCACGACTTCGTCAACATCCGCTTCATCCCGGACGTGCGCACGCTGTCGTTCTTCAACCAGGAAGTGGTCGAGGTGCTCGGCGTGCCGGCGATCAACCTCGCGGCGTCGCCGATCACCGACGTGCGGATCCTGCCGAAGTTCGTGTTCGACCGGCTGTTCGCGCTGGCCGCACTCACCGCGCTTGCGCCGGTGATGGTGGTGATCGCCGGCCTGATCAAGCTGACGTCGCGCGGGCCGGTGTTCTTCCGCCAGAAGCGCAAGGGCATCGACGGGCACGAGTTCGAGATCTACAAGTTCCGCTCGATGAAGGTGCACCAGGAAGTGGCCGGGCAGGTCACGCAGGCGACCAGGAACGACTCGCGCGTGACGCCGGTCGGCCGGTTCCTGCGCCGCACGAGCCTCGACGAGCTGCCGCAGTTCATCAACGTATTGAAGGGCGAGATGTCGGTCGTCGGCCCGCGCCCGCATGCGCTCGCGCACGACGACATCTACAAGGATCTCGTCAAGGGCTACATGTTCCGCTACCGGATCAAGCCGGGCATCACCGGCTGGGCGCAGATCAACGGCTTTCGCGGCGAGACCGACCAGATCGAGAAGATGATGGGACGCGTGAAGCTCGATCTGTACTACATGCAGAACTGGTCGTTCTGGCTCGACATCAAGATCGTCGTGCTGACGCTCTGGAAAGGCTTCACCGGCAGCAACGCGTACTGAGTACCGAGGCCGCGCCACGCAGGCATCGCGGTTTTACGAATTTCGAATCATTGGTCAAGAGGTCCGACACATCATGAATCTGACTATCATCGGCAGCGGTTACGTAGGTCTTGTCACCGGCGCCTGTCTCGCCGACATCGGGCACGACGTGTTCTGTCTCGACGTCGACCAGGCAAAGATCGACATCCTGAACAACGGCGGCGTGCCGATCCACGAGCCGGGCCTCAAGGAAGTGATCGCGCGCAACCGCTCGGCGGGCCGCCTGCGCTTCTCGACCGATATCGAGGCCGCGGTCGCGCACGGCGACGTGCAGTTCATCGCGGTCGGCACGCCGCCCGACGAGGACGGCTCGGCCGACCTGCAATACGTGCTCGCGGCGGCGCGCAACATCGGCCGCTACATGACCGGCTTCAAGGTGATCGTCGACAAGTCGACGGTGCCGGTCGGCACGGCCGAGCGCGTGCGCGCGGCGGTGGCCGAAGAGCTCGCGAAGCGCGGCGGCGACCAGATGTTCTCGGTGGTGTCGAATCCGGAATTCCTGAAGGAAGGCGCGGCGGTCGACGATTTCACGCGGCCGGACCGCATCGTGATCGGCTGCGACGACGACGTGCCGGGCGAGCGCGCCCGCGAGCTGATGAAGAAGCTCTATGCGCCGTTCAACCGCAACCACGAACGCACGCTGTACATGGACGTGCGCTCGGCCGAGTTCACGAAATACGCGGCGAACGCGATGCTCGCGACCCGCATCTCGTTCATGAACGAGCTGGCGAACCTCGCCGACCGTTTCGGCGCGGACATCGAGGCCGTGCGCCGCGGGATCGGCTCCGATCCGCGCATCGGCTATCACTTCCTGTATGCCGGCTGCGGCTACGGCGGCTCGTGCTTCCCGAAGGACGTCGAGGCGCTGATCCGCACGGCCGACGAGCACGGGCAGGCACTGCAGATCCTGAAGGCCGTGTCGTCGGTCAACGCCACGCAAAAGCGCGTGCTCGCCGAGAAGATCGTCGCCCGCTTCGGCGAGGACCTGACCGGCCGCACGTTCGCGATCTGGGGCCTCGCGTTCAAGCCGAACACCGATGACATGCGCGAAGCGCCGAGCCGCGAGCTGATCGCCGAGCTGCTGTCGCGCGGGGCGCGCATCGCCGCGTACGACCCGGTCGCGCAGCAGGAAGCGCGCCGCGTGATCGCGCTCGATCTCGCCGATCACCCGAGCTGGCTCGAGCGCCTGAGCTTCGTCGACGACGAGGCGCAGGCCGCACGCGATGCCGACGCGCTCGTGATCGTCACCGAATGGAAGATCTTCAAGAGCCCCGACTTCGTCGCGCTCGGCCGCCTGTGGAAAGCGCCGGTGATCTTCGACGGCCGCAACCTGTACGAGCCGGAGACGATGAGCGAGCAGGGCATCGAATACCACCCGATCGGCCGGCCGGGCTCGCGCCAGGCCGTCGCCGCGCGTGTGCCGGGCACCGCGCCCGCGAGCGCGTAATCCGTTTCCCGTCACTCGTTACGAGACGCCATGTTCCGGAACATCCTGATCGTCTGTCACGCGAACGTCTGCCGCAGCCCGGCAGCGGAAATGCTGTTCAAGTCGCACGCCGCGTCGCGCGGCGGCCCGCGCCCGACGTTCCATTCGGCCGGCGTGCATGCGAACGACGGCGACGGCATCGATCCGGTGATGCGGCAGCTGCTCGCCGAGCGGGGCGTCGATGCGACGACCCACCGCTCGCGGCGGCTGTCGCGCCGGATCGTGCGCGACGCCGACCTGATTCTCGTCAGCGAGCGCGGACAGATCGCGGCCGTCGAAAAGGTCGATCCGTTCGCGCGCGGCAAGGTCCACCTGCTCGGCAAGTGGGAAGGGGCCGAGATTGCCGACCCGCACGGCGGCCCCGAGGCCGATTACCGCCAGAGCTACTCACTGATCGAACGTCTGGTTCAAGGATGGCTACAGAAACTATGCTGAAACGCCCGATGCGCCCGGTGGCGCTTGCCGTCGCGCTGACGACCTTCCTGTCAGCCTGTGCAACCGCGCCCGGCAACTACCTCGACTCGTCGAACCTGAAGGACGAAGGCCGGCAGCAAGCGGCCGAGACCTATCCGGTTCATTACATCGACGCCAAAGTGGTGATGGACCAGCTGCAGAAAGCGCAGGTCGATCATCCGCTGCCGCCCGGACGCTATACCGATCCGTCGCAATACGTGTACCGCATCGGGCCGCAGGACATCCTCGGCGTCACCGTCTGGGACCACCCGGAGCTGACGACGCCGCAGGGCCAGTCGTTCTCGAGCGGCGGCAACACGACGCAGACGATCGCGGGCGCGCTGCAGCAACCCTATTCGTCGTCGCTGCCGGGCCAGGCCGATCCTTATGGCCAGACGGTGGCCGCCGACGGCACGATCTTCTTCCCGTTCGTCGGCCGCATCCACGTGGCGGGCAAGACGATCGCGCAGACCCGTGACGAGCTGGCCACGCGACTCGCGCGTTATGTGAAGAATCCGCAGCTCGACGTGCGCGTGCTGTCGTTCCGCAGCCAGAAGGTGCAGGTGACCGGCGAGGTGAAGACGCCGGGCCCGCTCGCGATGAGCGACGTGCCGCTGACGCTGGTCGACGCGATCTCGCGTTCGGGCGGCTCGACGACCGACGCCGATCTGCAGCGCGTGCGCCTGACGCGCGACGGCAAGCTCTACACGCTCGACGCGAACGGCGTGCTCGACCGCGGCGACGTGCGGCAGAACGTGATGCTGCAGCAGGGCGACATCATCAACGTGCCGGACCGCAGCGACAGCCGCGTGTTCATCATGGGCGAGGTCAAGACGCCGGTCACGGTGCCGATGCTCAAGGGCAAGCTGACCATCGCCGACGCGTTGACGGCCGGCGGCGGCATCCTCGACACCGATGCGAACCCGCGCAAGATCTACGTGATGCGCGGCATGCGCGACAACCCGACGAAGCCTGAAGTGTTCCGTCTCGACATGACGCAGCCCGATGCGCTGATGCTGTCGAGCCGCTTCCCGCTTCAGCCGCTCGATGTGGTCTACGTCAGCACGGCCAGCTCGGTGCAGTTCAACCGTGTGCTGCAGCAGGTGTTGCCGACGATCCAGACGATCTTCTACATGCGGCAAATCACGCGCTGATAGCCCGCCGGGGCGGCACCTCCGCCCCGGCACCACTCAAGCGGGAACGAATGGTGAACACGCAAGCGAAACACTCCTACGCGGATCTGTCCGTGAAAACCGAGGAAGAGGACGTCGTCCTCGGCCAGTTGCTCCAGGTGATCATGGACGACATCTGGCTGCTGCTCGGCATCGCGGTGACGGTCGTCGCGCTCGCCGGCCTCTACTGCTACGTCGCGAAGCCGGTGTACCAGGCCGACGTGCACGTGCGGGTCGAGAGCAACGACAACACGTCGCAGGCGCTCACGCAGACGCAGACCGGCGCGACGATCAACAGCGGTCCGCAGCAGGCGCAGACCGACGCGGAAATCGAGATCATCAAGAGCCGCGGCGTCGTCGCGCCGGTGGTCGACCAGTTCAAGCTGAATTTCTCGGTCGTGCCGAAGACGCTGCCGCTGATCGGCAGCCTCGCCGCGCGTGTCGCGACGCCGGGCACGCCGTCGCGGCCATGGCTCGGCCTGAAATCGTATGCATGGGGCGGTGAAGTCGCCGACGTCGATTCGATCAGCGTCGTGCCCGCGCTCGAAGGCAAGAAGCTGACGCTGACGGCCGGCCCGAACGGCACTTATTCGCTCGTCGACCAGAACGGCACGCGGCTGCTGTCGGGCCAGGTCGGCGAATCGACGCAGGGCGGCGGCGTGACGCTGCTCGTGTCGAAGCTCGTCGCGCGCCCCGGCACGCAGTTCACGGTGGTCCGCTACAACGATCTCGACGCGATCAGCGGGTTCCAGGCCGGCATCCAGGTGACCGAGCAGGGCAAGCAGACGGGCGTCGTGCAGATCTCGCTCGAAGGCAAGGACCCGGACCAGACCGCCGCGATCGCGAACGCGCTCGCGCAGTCGTACCTGAACCAGCACGTGGTCGCGAAGCAGGCCGAAGCGACCAAGATGCTCGACTTCCTGAAGGGCGAGGAACCGCGCCTGAAGGCCGACCTCGAACGGGCGGAAGCCGCGCTGACGCAGTACCAGCGCACGTCGGGCTCGATCAACGCGAGCGACGAGGCGAAGGTCTACCTCGAGGGCAGCGTGCAGTACGAGCAGCAGATCGCCGCGCAGCGCCTGCAGCTCGCGTCGCTCGCGCAGCGCTTCACCGATTCGCACCCGATGGTGATCGCCGCGAAGCAGCAGCTTGCCGAGCTGCAGGGCGAGAAGGACAAGTTCAGCAACCGCTTCCGCAGCCTGCCGGCCACCGAAGTGAAGGCCGTCCAGCTGCAGCGCGACGCGAAGGTCGCCGAGGACATCTACGTGCTGCTGCTGAACCGCGTGCAGGAGCTGTCGGTGCAGAAGGCCGGCACGGGCGGCAACATCCACCTCGTCGATTCCGCGCTGCGTCCGGGCGACCCGGTCAAGCCGAAGAAGGTGCTGATCCTGTCGGCCGCGGTGTTCCTCGGGCTGATCCTCGGCACCGGCGTCGTGTTCCTGCGCCGCAACCTGTTCCAGGGCATCGAGGACCCCGACCGCATCGAGCGCACGTTCAACCTGCCGCTGTACGGGCTGGTGCCGCAAAGCGCCGAACAGGTGAAGCTCGACGCGGCGGCCGAGAAGGGCGGCAGCCGCACACGGCCGATCCTCGCGAGCCTGCGTCCGAAGGATCTGAGCGTCGAGAGCCTGCGCAGCCTGCGCACCGCGATGCAGTTCGCGATGATGGACGCGAAGAACCGCGTGATCGTGCTGACGGGCCCGACGCCCGGCATCGGCAAGAGCTTCCTGACGGTCAACCTCGCGGTGCTGCTCGCGCATTCGGGCAAGCGCGTGCTGCTGATCGACGCCGACATGCGCCGCGGCCTGCTCGACCGCTACTTCGGCCTCACCTCGCAGCCGGGCCTGTCCGAGCTGCTGAGCGACCAGTCGGCGCTCGAGGACGCGGTGCGCGAGACGCCGGTGCAGGGCCTGTCGTTCATCTCGGCCGGCACGCGCCCGCCGAACCCGTCGGAGCTGCTGATGTCGACGCGCCTGCCGCAATACCTCGAAGGGCTCGGCAAGCGCTACGACGTCGTGCTGATCGATTCGCCGCCGGTGCTGGCGGTGACCGACGCGACCATCATCGGCCGCATGGCCGGCTCGACGTTCCTCGTGCTGCGCTCGGGCATGCATACCGAAGGCGAGATCGCCGACGCGATCAAGCGCCTGCGTACCGCGGGCGTCGATCTGGAAGGCGGGATCTTCAACGGCGTGCCGCCGAAGGCGCGCGGCTACGGCCGCGGTTATGCGGCCGTGCATGAATACCTGAGCGCCTGATCCGAATCGCACGTAACCGGGCGGGCCGCGCGTGCCGCCTGCCCGGTCGACAGGAGAACCAACGATGAAAATTTCCGTGCTCGTTCCGACCTATCGGCGCCCCGCCGACCTCGCGCGCTGCCTGCTGGCGCTGCAGCGGCAGCAGCGGCTGCCCGATGAGGTGATCGTCGTCGCGCGCCCGGAGGACGATGCCACGCACGAACGGCTCGCCGATCCGGCGGTCGGCGGCGCGCTGCCGCTGCGCATCGTGCCGGTCGATGTGCCGGGCCAGGTCGCCGCGCTGAACAAGGGGCTCGACTCGGCGAACGGCGACATCGTCGCGATCACCGACGACGACGCGGCGCCGCATCCCGACTGGCTCGCCCGCGTCGAGTCGGCGTTCGAGGCCGACCCGCGCGTGGGCGCGGTCGGCGGGCGCGATTGGGTGCACGAGAAGGGCCGCGTGCTCGACGAATCGCGCGCGCTCGTCGGCCAGCTCACGCTGTCCGGCAAGATCGTCGGCAACCATCACCTCGGCGTCGGCGGCATGCGCGAAGTCGACATGCTGAAAGGCGCGAACATGAGCTACCGCCGCGCCGCGATCGATCGGCTGCGCTTCGACACGCGGCTGCGCGGCGCCGGTGCGCAAGTGCACAACGACATGGGTTTCAGCATGCACGTGCAGCGCAACGGCTGGAAGCTCGTCTACGACCCGGCGATCGCGGTCGATCATTTTCCGGCGGAACGCTTCGACGACGACCGGCGCGATGCCGCGTCGCTGAATGCGATCAGCAACGGCGCGTACAACCTGCACCTGATCCTGCGCGAGCACCTGCCGCCCGTGCGGCGCGAAATCGCGTGGTGGTGGTGGACGCTGGTCGGTACGCGCGTCTACCCGGGCCTCGCGCACGTGCTGCTGTCGCTGCATACGGCGAAGCGCGAGCGGATCCGCGAGCAGTGGCGCGCGGTGCGCCGCGGCGCGCGCGATGCCCGCCGCGCGAACCTTGCCCCCCACCGTGCGGCGATGCCGCCGGTGACGTCTTGAACGAGCCGCGCGCGCAACGCCGCGCGGCCGAACCCGGAGAAGGGCTCGAATGACTGCAACCAAGGTTCATGTCCATCTGTTCCACGGCGCCGATCCGCGTACCTACCGGAAAGGCGAGAACATCGGCTGCCTGTACGGCTATCACCACGCCGAATCCGACGAATTCCGGCTGACCTATTCGCAGGACGGTGGCGAGAGCCGCGTCGCCAGCCTCGCGCGCCGCGCGCTGAAGGCGGCGCTCGGCTTCGACGTCGTGCATGCATGGCGCAACCGTGCCGCGCTGCTGAACACCGACGTGATCTGGACGCACACGGAGCAGGAGCACCTTGCGGCGTCGCTGATCCTGAAGCTGGCCGGCGAGCAGGGCAAACGCCCGCTGCTGCTTGCGCAGAGCGTGTGGCTGTTCGACAAGTGGGGCAGCTTCGGCGGCCCGCGCCGCTGGCTGTACCGCAAACTGATCGCGCGCGCCGACGCGCTGACCACGCTGGCCCGCGACAACGCCGACCTGTGCCGCCGTTATCTCGGCCGCGAAGCCGAGTTCGTCTACTACGGGCTGAACACGCAGGATTTCCCGATCGTCGAGCCGCGGCAATGGCAACCGAACCGGCCGCTGCGGATCGCGGCGATCGGCAACGACCGCGACCGCGACTGGCGCACGTTCCTCGCCGCGTTCGGCGGCGACGCGCGCTACGACGTGCGGCTGGCGACCCGGCGCCGCGTGCCGCGCGAGTGGCATGCGCCGAACGTGAAGATCGGCTCGGCGTCGGGGCTCGCGAAGCAGCACGAACTGTACGCATGGGCCGACGTGATCGTCGTGCCGCTGCGGCCGAATTTCCACGCGTCGGGCATCACCGTGATGCTCGAGGCGGCCGCGGTCGGCAAGCCGATGATCGTGTCCGACGTCGGCGGCCTCAGCGACTACTTTCCGCACGATACGGCCGCCTACGTGCCGGCCTTCGACGCGCAGGCGATGCGCCAGGCCGCCGATCGCTTCGCGGCCGACCCGGTCGCGGCGCTGGGCTGCGCGCGGGCCGCTGCCGCGTGCCTGCGCGAGCGCGACCTGACCACGCAGGCGTTCGCCGAGCAGCACGTGCGGATCACGCGCGACATGCTGCGCCGGCGCCGGACGCCGGCGGCGGCGGGCCTCGCGATGCCGCTCGCGGATTCGCGCCCGTCGTCGCGGTGAGAGCGGATCGATGAGTACGATTGCCGCCGAACGCGCACCGTCGCGCCACCGCAGCTGGCTGCCCGAGCGGAAGCACTGGGTCGGGCAGGCCGGCCTGTGGTCCTTCACCGCCGCGCTGATTGCCATTCACCAGGGCAAGGTGCTGACGCTCGCGTTTCCGGTGCTGGCCATCGCGGTCGGCATCTGGCTGTATTTCAAGAGTCCGGCGCGCTACGTCGGCTTCATGTGGTGGGTGTGGTTCCTGAGCCCGGAAGTGCGGCGTCTCGCCGACTGGTCGAAGGGCGCGTTCACGCCGACGAGCCTGATCCAGGTCGCGCCGCTCGCGGTGACGATGATCGCCGGCCTGGGCTTGATCCGGCATTACCGCGTGCTCGCGCAGCGGCGCGGCATCCCGATCCTGCTGATGCTGTTCGGGCTCGCGTACGCGTACCTCGTCGGGATCGTGTCGAGCGGCGTGATGGCCGCGACCTACGACCTCGCGAACTGGGTGTACCCGGTGCTGATCGGTTTTCACATCATGGTCAACGCCCGCGACTATCCCGAATACCGCGACGTGCTGCTGTCCACGTTCATGTGGGGCATGCTCGTGATGGGCCTGTACGGCGTCGTGCAGTACTTCGTGATGCCGCAGTGGGACGTGCTGTGGATGATCGGCTCCGACATGGGTTCGCAGGGCGAGCCGGTGCCGTACGGCGTGCGCGTGTTCAGCACGATGAATTCGTCCGGGCCGTTCGCGTTCGCGATCATGGGCGCGCTGGTGTTCGTGTTCGCCGCGCCGCAGAAGATCCGCTGGTTCGCGGGCGCGGCCGGCTTCGTGTCGTTCGCGCTCTGTCTCGTGCGCTCGACCTGGGGCGGCTGGGTGATCGCGCTCGCGATCCAGCTCGTGCAGTCGAGCAACCGCGTGCGGATGCGGATCCTGATCAGCGGCGTCGTGCTGGTCGGGCTGTGCGTGCCGCTCCTGACCGTCGGGCCGGTGGCCGACCGTCTCGGCGCGCGTCTGCAGTCGATCACGAACCTGAAGGACGACCGCAGCTACGACGACCGCAACAAGTTCTACGCCACCTTCGCGCAGACGGCGTTCACCGACGTCGCCGGCGAGGGGATGGGCGCGACGGGTGCATCCACGAAGCTGTCGAGCGACAGCGGCGAGCTCGGCAAGTACGGCAGCTTCGACAGCGGCGTGATGAACGTGCCGTTCGTGCTCGGCTGGCCCGGCACGCTGCTGTATCTCTCGGGCGTCGTGATGCTGTTCGGCCGCACGCTGCGGGCGGCATTCAAGCTGCGCAACGACAAGTTCGTCGGCGCGTGCCTGAGCCTGTGCCTGTCGACCTTCGCGATGCTCGTGTTCACGAACTCGCTGATCGGTACGGGCGGCCTGCTGATGTTCACAGCCATTTTTTCGATACTAGCCGCGGCGCACTGGCAAAAGGCACAACGCCTGCTGGCCGCCGCGCATTCACGGGGAGGCGACCATTGAGAATCGCGATCGTCACGCACGTCGTGCGACATAACGACGGCCAGGGCCGCGTCAATTACGAAATCGCGCGCGCGGCGCTGGCCGAGAACTACGAGGTCACGCTGGTCGCGTCGCACGTCGCGCCCGAGCTGCTGGCCGACCCGCGCGTGCGCTGGGTGCCGGTGAAGGTCGGCTGCTTCTGGCCGTCGAATCTCGTCAAGCAGCAGGTGTTCGCGCTGAAGAGCGCGGCCTGGCTGCGCGCACACCGCAGCGAATACGACGTGCTGCACGTGAACGGCTTCATCTCGTGGATCAAGGCCGACGTGAATACCGCGCACTTCGTGCACGGCGGCTGGTTCAAGAGTCCGTACTATCCGTTCGGGCCGACGAAGGGGCTGTGGTCGGCCTATCAGTACGTCTATACGCGCGTGAACACCACGCTCGAGCGCTGGGCGTACAAGCGGTCGCGCGCGATCACCGCCGTGTCGCAGAAGGTGGCCGACGAGATCGCCGGGCTCGGCATCGACAGCCGCAAGATCAGCGTGATCTACAACGGCGTCGACGGCAGCGCGTTCGCCGGTGCGCAGGCCGACCGCGCGGCGTTCAAGCTGCCGGACGACGCGTTCCTGCTGCTGTTCGTCGGCGACCTGCGCACGCCGCGCAAGAACCTCGGCACGGTGCTGAAGGCGCTGACGAAGCTGCCCGCGAACGTGCACCTGGCGGTGGCCGGTTATCTGCCCGGCAGCCCGTATCCGGAAGAGGCGCGCGCGCTCGGCATCGATGCGCGCGTGCATTTCCTCGGCCTCGTGAAAAACATGCCGACGCTGATGCGCTCGGTCGACGCCTACGTGTTCCCGTCGCGCTACGAAGCGATGAGCCTGTCGCTGCTGGAAGCGATGGCGGCCGGGTTGCCGGTCGTCACCGCGCGCACGGCGGGCGGCGCCGAAATCATCACGCGCGAATGCGGGATCGTACTGGAGGACCCGGACGATCCGGCCGCGCTCGCGCAGGCGATCGGCTCGCTCGCGGCGTCGCGCGACACGTGCCGCGCGATGGGCGACGCGGCCCGCGAATTGATGACCCGTTTCGGCTGGGCGCACATGGGCGCCCAGTATGTCGCGCTCTACCGGCGCATCGGCCAACCCACGCAGCCGTCCGCCTTCGAGCGGGTCGAGCATGCAGTGACGCAGGAGCAATCGTAATGTCCCACTCTTCCCGGCCGATCAAATCGTTGCAGATCGGCATGCACTGGTTCCCCGAACGCGCGGGCGGCCTCGACCGGATGTACTACTCGCTCGTCGGCGCGCTGCCGGGCGCGGGCGTCGAGGTGCGCGGGCTCGTCGCCGGCTCGCAGAAGGTCGCCGACGACACGGGCGGCGCGATCCAGGGCTTCGGTCCCGCATCGGAGCCGCTCGCGCGCCGCATGCTCGCCGCGCGGCGCGCGCTGCGCGAGGAGATCCGCAGCGAGCGGCCGGACGTGATCTCGTCGCACTTCGCGCTGTACACGTTCCCGGGCCTCGACGTCACGCGCGGGATTCCGCAGGTATCGCACTTCCAGGGGCCGTGGGCCGACGAAAGCCAGGTCGAGGGCGCCGCGTCGCTCGGCCAGCGCGCGAAGCGTTATCTCGAGCAGGCCGTCTATACGCGTTCGTCGCGGCTGATCGTGCTGTCGCAGGCGTTCGGCCAGATCCTGACGAACCGCTACGGGATCGATCCGTCGCGTGTGCGCGTGATTCCCGGTTGCGTCGATACCGCGCAGTTCGATACGCCGCTCACGCCCGCCGAGGCGCGGCACAAGCTGCAACTGCCGCAGGACCGGCCGATCGTGCTGGCCGTGCGCCGGCTCGTGCGGCGCATGGGGCTGGAGGACCTGATCGACGCGATCGGCCTCCTCAAGCACCGTCACCCGGACGTGCTGCTGCTGATCGCCGGCAAGGGCAAGATCGGCGAGGAACTGCAGCAGCGCATCGATGCGGCAGGCCTGCAGGACAACGTGAAGCTGCTCGGCTTCGTGCCGGACAACCATCTCGCTGCGCTGTACCGCGCGGCGACGGTCAGCGTCGTGCCGACGGTCGCGCTCGAAGGCTTCGGGCTGATCACCGTCGAATCGCTCGCGTCCGGCACGCCGGTGCTGGTCACGCCGGTCGGCGGGCTGCCGGAGGCGGTGGCCGGGCTGTCCGACGATCTCGTGCTGCCGTCCACCGGCGCGGACGCGATCGCGGAAGGGCTCGGTGCCGCGCTGTCGGGCGCGATCACGCTGCCCGACGAGGCCGCGTGCAAGCGCTATGCGCGCGATCATTTCGACAACGCGGTGATCGCGCGGCGCGTGGCCGGCGTGTACGAAGAGGCGATCCAGGCGGCAGGTTGAGCGCCCGTGGCGCGCAATCTGCGCGCCGAACGGGAAGCCGAACCGGCGCGCATGCGCGGCCGGTTCGCGTGCCGGCGGCCTGCGCAGGGCCGGCTCGTTCTCCCCATCCGATGCGCGACGCCGGCACGCGTCACGCGCGCCTGAGCGTCGCAGCCCAGACGCCGAGCGCCGCCACGCTCACGACCGCGCCGAGCGCGCAGACGCCCGCCCACCCGGCGCGCGCATACATCATCGTCGATGCAATCGCGCCGAGCCCGCTGCCGGCCGAATAGAACAGCATGTAGCAGCCGACGAGGCGCGCGTGCGCATCGGGCCGCGTGCCGAGGATCATGCTCTGGTTGACGACGTGGACGGCCTGCCCGCCGACGTCGAGCAGCACGATGCCGACCACCAGCCATGCAATCGACGAATCGCCGAATGCGAGCGGCAGCCACGAGCACGCGAGCAGCGCGAGCGCGGCGCCGGTCGTCGCTTCGCCGCGCCCGCGATCCGCGAGCCGGCCCGCGCGGGCGGCGGCCGCCGCGCCCAGTGCGCCGACGAGGCCGAAGGCGCCGATCTGCGTATGCGACATCGCGTGCGGCGGTGCGCTCAGCGGCAGCACCAGTGCGCTCCAGAAGATGCTGAATGCCGCGAACATCAGCAGCGCGATCGCGCCGCGCACGCGCAGCACGCGTTCGTCGCGCAACAGCGACACCATCGATTGCAGCAGCGCCGCGTAGCCGATGCGCTCGCGCGGCCCGTTTTCGTCCGGCAACAGTCGCGACAGCACGGCGAGCATGGCGATCGCGAGCGCGCCGGATACCAGATAGACGGCCCGCCAGCCCGCGATGTCGGTGACGACGCCGGCCAGCGAGCGTGCGGCCAGCAACCCGACCACGACACCACCTTGCGCGGCACCCACCACGCGCCCGCGTTCGCCGGCGCCCGCGAGCGCGGCCGAGCACGCGATCAGCCCTTGCGTCATCGCGGTGCCGAGCAGCCCGACCGCGACCATCCCTGCCAGCAGCGCGATGCGCGTCGACGATGCGGCGACGCCGATGCAGGCCGCCGTCAGCAGCAGAAGCTGCACGGCAATCAGGCGCTTGCGGTTCAGCAGGTCGCCGAGGGGCACGACGAACAGCAGCGCGAGCGCACAGCCGAGCTGCGTCGCGGTGATGACGCCGCCGACCGCCGCCTGCGACACGCCGAAATCCCGCGCGATCGAATCGAGCAGCGGCTGCGCGTAGTAGACATTCGCGACACTGGCCGCACAGCAGACGGCCAGCGTCGCGACGCGCGCCGTGGACAGGGTGCCGACGGCGGCCGGATGCGCGGCAGGCGCGGATGCGTTCGATGCAACGGTGCCGGAACGACAGGAAGACGCCATGGATTTCCTCGCGCAAAGTAGTTGCAAATTGAAACTGGCGTGAGTGTAGGAAAAGTAGTTTTAAAATGCAACCTGTTGTGCGGCGGGCGAGATGTCCGTGCACGGATGGCCGGTGTTGCCGAAAAGGCGGCCGGCAAGATTGCGGAGAGGCACATGGCCAGGCAGAAAAGTCTTGCGGATTCGCCGTGCCCGGTGGCACGGGCGACCGATATCGTCGGCGATCGCTGGGCATTGCTGATCGTGCGCGATGCGTTCGACGGAGTGCGCCGGTTCGGCGATTTCCGCGCGAGCCTCGGCGTCGCGAGCAACATCCTGTCCGACCGGCTCAGGATGCTCGTGGATGCGGGCGTGTTCGACGTCGTGCCGGCGTCGGACGGCAGCGCGTATCAGGAGTACGTGCTGACCAGGAAGGGCGAAGGGCTGTTCCCGGTGATCGTGATGCTGCGGCAGTGGGGCGAGGCGAACCTGTTCGCGCGAGGCGAGCCGCATTCGGTGCTGGTCGACCGCCACACGGGGCGCGCGATCCGCAAACTCGCGCTGCGCCACGACGACGGCCGGCCGGTGAAGGCGGGCGAGACGGTCGTGAGGAAGGTCGGCGACGAAGCGGGCGCACGGCGGCGATGAGCGTCGTGCGCGACGGCTGCACGGTCGGATAGACTGTCGCGATCGTCGCCGACCGGAACTGCATCGCCATGTCCCATCCGCTGGATTCCGCCGCTTATCGGCTGTTGCTCGACCTGCAGCGACGCATTCACGATTTCTGCGAGCGCGAGGGCGCCGAGGACGGGCGCGACCATGCCGATCCCGCGGAGCCGCTGTGGCAGACCGATTTCAACCATGTCACGGTCGCGCCGATGCGGGCGGGGCTGCACGTCCGGTACTTCGGCGGCGCCTGGGAGGAACCGTTCGACTGGACGCTGCAGTGTCTGGCGTTGCGGGACGTCGCGGATCTCGTGACCGACCTCGCGTTCAGCGGCATCGACGAAGGGGCGAACGGCACGCGCGAATGGGATTTCGGGCCGCTGCTCGATTCGGATGCGCGCTTCCCGATGCTGCGCTCGCTGTATGTGCGGCCGACCGAGCCGGCCGATCACAACCAGTCGATGATCGTGCGTCGCGACCTGATCATGCAGGAAGGCGGCGAGATTGCCCGCTTTGCCGCGAAGGCGCCGTTTCTCGCCGAGCTGACGGTGCCGAACGCGCCCGATGCGCGTTTCTTCGATGTACCGCTTGCGCATCTCGAGCGGCTGCGCATCGGCGGCGGGGACGACACGCAGCAGTTCATCGATCGCCTGGCGGATTGCGACAACCTGCCGTCGCTCGGCTGGCTCGATTTCTCCGAGTCGACCGCATTGCATTCGACGTGGAAGCGCGAGCGCGACGCCGGCAGCGTGACGTCGTTCGACGCCTACGAGCGCCTGCTGAAGAGCCGTGCCGGCCAGCGGCTCCGCAGGCTGACGCTGAGAAACACCTGTCTCGACCGGGAGGCGCTCGAAGCCCTGCAGGCGCTGCATCCGCGGCTGTCGTTCATGGTGATCCAGGCCGGCAGCGGCGGTTACGTGAGTCACTTCAAGGACAACGTGTTTCCGTGGCGTCACCTGATCCAGCGGGACCCCGGCGACGCATGACCGCAGCCGTTCAATCGGCCGCCGGCACGGCCTGACGCACGGACGATGCGCCGCGATGCGCATCGGGTCGCACCAGCGTCGCGAGCAGCGCGGCGGCGACCAGCAGCGCGACCGACACGGCCGTTTCGATCCGCAACCCGTCCACGACCTGCGCCGCGCCGCCGCCGCCGGCGAGTGCGCCGAACGCGGCCACGCCCATCGCGCCGCCGGCCTGCCGCGCGGTATTCAGCACGGCCGACGCGATGCCGGCCCGTTCGGGCGCGACCGACGCGAGCACGGCGGTCGTCATCGCCGGCACCGCGAAACCCATGCCCGACGGAATCAGCAGGAACGGCACGAGCAGGACGGCCAGCGGCGTCGACGCGTCGATGAAGTGCAGCGATCCGTAGCCGAGCGCGGCGACGAGCGCGCCCGCCAGCATCGGCGCGCGCGGGCCGTGACGCGCCACGACGCGACCGCTCGCGAGGTTCGACAGCAGGAAGCCGCCCGTCAGCGGCAGGAACGCGAGGCCGGCCTGCAACGCCGATTCGCCGCGTGCGCGCTGCAGGTACAGCGCGAGCACGAACACGGTGCCGTAGTACGTGAGGTTTACGCAGATCCCGAACAGCACGGCCGCGCTGAACGTGCGGTGGCGGAACAGCGACAGCGGCAGCATCGGCGTGGCCGTCCGCGTTTCCACCGCGACGAATGCGAGCGCGGCGAGCGCCGCCAGCGCGAAACCGCCGGCGACGACCGGATGCGTGAAGCCGAGCGGACGCCATTCGATCACGGCGCCGGTCAACGCGGTCAGCATCGCGATCGCGATGAACTGGCCGCGCAGGTCGAGTGCGCGGACGGAGCGGGATGGCGCGGCCGGCGTTGCCGCCGCACGGCGCGCAGGTATCCACGCGAAGGCGGCCGCCAGCCCGGCCGCACACAGCGGCAGGTTCACGAGGAAGATGCCGCGCCAGCCCCACGCCGCGATCAGCAGGCCACCGACGACCGGGCCGGCCGCGATCGAAATCGACCCGGCCGCCGTCCACCAGCCGACGGCCCGCGCGCGCAGGCGCGGGTCGTGCCGGCACGTGTCGTTGAGCAGGGCAAGCGAATTGGGCAACATCGCCGCGGCGCCGACGCCTTGCAGTGCGCGCGCCGCGATCAGCATCGCGGGCGCGGTCGCGGCGCCGCATGCGAGCGACGCAAGCGCGAACAGCACGAGGCCGGCGATGTACAGGCGGCGGGCGCCGAAGCGGTCGCCGAGCGCGCCGCCCGACAGCATCAGTACCGCGAACGCGAGCGTGTACGCATCGACGACCCACTGCAGGCCGGCGACGGGCAAGCGCAGGTCGCCGGCGAGATGCGCGAGCGCGATGTTGACGATCGTCACGTCGAGCTGCGTGACGACGAAACCGGTGCTGACGGTCGCGACGACGCGGGCGAGCGCGGGCGGGAAGGCGGAGGAGGGGAGGGTCGTGTCCATGCGCCAATCGTAGGGCGCGGGCGGCCGGCGATGTTTCAGCGGGACGTGAAGCGTCGAAGCGCCGGGGGCGAAGCAGCAGGGCGGCGAGCGGGACGCAGTGGGGACGAAGCGGGGACGAAGCGGGGACGAAGCGGGGACGAAGCGGGGACGAAGCAGGAGCGAAGAATGTTGCGCGTGGGCCGACGTGAGCGCCGCGTGCCCAACCGTGCCGCTACGACCCGTGTTGACGCGTGCTCAGCGCGGAACCTTGGCGGCGTTCAATGCCGCTCGCCGCGCCAGCGACCCGGCGCAACGCCGAAGCGCTTCGTGAACGCGTGCGTAAACGTGCTTTGATCCGCGAAGCCGACCATCCCGGCGATATCGACGAGCGGATACCGGCCATCCGCGAGCAGGATCACCGCCGCGTCGAGCCTGAGCCGCTGCAGGTAGCGATGCGGCGTTTCGCCGAACGCATCGACGAACAGCTGATGAAAGCGGCGCATCCCGTAGCCGCAGTGCGCGGCGAGATCGGCGATGCGCAGCGGCTCGGCGAGCCGCGCGCGCAGCCAGCGGTCGATGCGCGCGAAATCGAGGCCCGATGCGGGCGCGGGGATGTCGCGTTCGTCGAGCAGTGCGCCGCACAGCCGGGCGGCGGCCTGCCACTGGAAACGGTGTGCGGCCGCGTGCGGCGCGTCGGCCGCGGGCGCTTCGAATTGCGCGGCCGCCGCCGCGATCTGCGCGACCAGTGACGTCAGGGCCGGATCGATTGCCACGGCGCGCGCGTTGTCGAACAGCCGCTGCGGCACCGCGAGTGATGCGAGGGGAAGATTGAGCACGAGCTGGCGATTCTCGCCGAGGCCCGCGTAATCATGGCGCGCGCCGGCTGGAACCAGCCAGGCGCGGTGCCGGTCGAGACGCTGGCTGACGCCGTTCACCGCCATCACCATCGCGCCGTCGATGCCGAGCACGATCTGGTGAAAGTCGTGCACGTCCGACGCTTCGAGCGCGTCGTAGCGTTGCAGCGCGACGGTGGGGGACGGAAGGTGTGGCACGGGGCGGGGCGTCAGCCGGGGGCTCGTGTGCCGTGTCAGATGGCGAGCAGTTCGACTTCGAACACGAGCGTCGCATTCGGCGGAATCACGCCGCCTGCGCCGCGCGGGCCGTAACCGAGTTGCGGCGGGATCGTCAGGCGACGCACGCCGCCGACCTTCATGCCCTGCACGCCTTCGTCCCAGCCCTTGATGACCATGCCGCCGCCGAGCACGAACGCGAACGGGTCGTTGCGATCCTTGCTCGAATCGAATTTCTGACCGTCGGTCAGCCAGCCCGTGTAGTGGACGCTGACGGTCTGGCCGGCTTGCGCTGCGTCGCCGGTGCCTTCGGTCAGGTCTTCGTATTTGAGGCCCGATTCGGTCGTGATGACAGACATGACTTCTCCTGAAAAAGGATGGGTAAAACCGCTATTGTAGGCGAGCGCGCTGCGGGCCGCCGCTCGTGGCTTTCGGCCCGTCTCGCGCGTATCGCGGACGGCGGCGGGCCGTCGCGGCCGCGATCGCGCGGAATGCAAATAGAACGCGCGTTTGAATTTCCGGCCAGCCCCGCGACCGAGGTTGCACCGCGCGAGTGCGACGCGTGTATGAATCGGTGCTACCGGGGAGCTCGGCCGCATGCCACGCTGGGTTGCCGGATTCCGTGAAATGCCGCGCCACGCGGGGCTTCCGGGCCACCGCTGCGACGCGGTGCCGACTGCCGCGAACGGCTCGCGTGCGGTCCCGTGCGTTCGAATCCCGCCGTGTCCGGACGCCGCTCGAACGCCGTTTTTTCCGCCTTTTCGACCGTGCCCTGTTTGGAAGCGCGCATCTACCGCGCGGCTTGCGCGCGTTGCCGCGGGCGGCCTATCTTTACAGCTGTCGATGTCAAGATTTTGGCGGTGCGCGATGTGCCGCCCGGGCCCGCGCCGGCCGCGTCGGACGACGCGGCGGGCCGCTCCGGAACCAGGAGAACGATGAACATGAAGTCAGCCGCTTCCGCCACCGCAGCCGGGATCATGCCGGTGCGCCGCGACCTGCGCTTCGACCTGCCGGTCGAACGCGCGAAGGACTGGCATGGCCTCGGGTCGCACGTGACCCATTTCTTCAACGCGCTGTCGCTGCTGTTCCCGGCCGGCGAGCGTTTCTTCATGGATTCGGTGCGCAACTATCGCGACCGGATCGACGATCCCGTGCTGAAGCAGCAGGTGCTCGGCTTCATCGGCCAGGAGGCGATGCACACGCGCGAGCACATCGAGTACAACGAGCTGATGCAGGCGAACCACCTGCCCGCGCGCAAGCTCGACAAGCGTGTGTGGGCGGTGCTCGGCTACATGAAGCGCAAGCTACCGCATTCGGTGCAGCTCGCGCACACGGTCGCGGCGGAGCACTACACGGCGATGCTTGCCGACTGGCTGCTGCGCGACCCGACGCGCCTGGAGGGTTCGGTCGAAGGCTACCGCCAGATGTGGATCTGGCACGCGCTCGAGGAAACCGAGCACAAGGCCGTGTCGTTCGACGTGTGGAACACCGCGATGGCGCCGGGGCTGCGTCGTTACCTGATCCGCATCGGCGTGTATCTGCTGACGACGCTGACCTTCTGGCCGACCGTGTTCCTGATGCACGCGACGCTGCTGTGGCGCGATCGCGGCGCCGGCCATCACGTGCGCGGCATGCTGCGGATGATCGCGTTCCTGTACGGGCCGCGCCGCGGGCTGTTCCCGCGCATCGCCGGCGAATGGCTGAGCTTCTTCCGGCCGGGTTTCCATCCGTGGGACCACGACAATCATCACCATCTCGCGCGCGTCGACGCGCTTGCCGCCACCTACGGCGAACACGGCGGCACGCCGGCCGGCCGTGGCCGTGCGAACGCGCCGGCGCCGCTCGCATCGGGACGTTGACCCCGCCGCTGCGCCGGCGTGCGCGGCATCGGGCCGGGCGTGTTGCGTTCCTGCATCAGCCGGCTTCCTCTGACGATTGACCGAAATCAATTCGAACCGGCCGGGCGGGCATCCCGGCGGCCGGTCGACCGGCCGCGCACGCATGCGCGGCCGGGCCGATCCTGTCGGTGCCGCATCGCCCGCGAACGCCGTGCGCCAGCACCGGCGCGGCTTTGCGCGTCGCGTGGCCGCCCGTGGACCGCGCGCGCCGCGCACGCCACCGGGATAACACCCATCTAGCCGCGCGCCGGCCACATCGATATACCGTTGATGACACTGTCCACCTCACGCGCGATTCATGCACGAGGGGATTTTATTCGGACGGAAATGCGGCCAATATGTCGGTTCGATCGAGGTTCGTCGCAAGCGGCGGCGAGCCGGGCGCGCGATACCAATGCCAAGCGGGGAACAACGATGGTTGCTAGGTCACCTGAGGCAAACGGGCACACGGTGCCCGAGATGACGCATGTGTCCGTCACCGCGCCCGAGGATGGACGCAAGCTGTTCGTGATCATGCGTTCGCCCGACGAGCCGTTGCTTGCGCAACTGCGCGGGCTGGGCTGGGAAATCTCCGTCGCGAAGACCGCCGGCGCCGCGCAGAACATGACGTCCGGCGTGAGCGTCGCCGCCGGGCTGGTCGATTTCTCCGGGTTCACGTCGCGCGAGTATCCCGCGCTGAAGGCGTGCCTGAGCCAGCCGTCGATCGGCTGGATTTCCATCGCCCAGGCCGGTGTCACGATCGGCCCGGCCGTGCGCGAGCTGATCCGCAGCTACTGCTTCGACTACGTGACCCTTCCGTTGCCGTACGAGTGGATCTCGCACGTGCTCGGCCATGCGCGCGGGATGGCCGCGCTCGATCGCGTCGATGGCGCGGCCTACGCGGCGTCGATCGGCGAACACGGGATGATCGGCAACTGCGAGGCGATGCAGCAGCTGTTCAGCACGATCCGCAAGGTCGCGAAGACGGACGCGAGCGTGTTCATCTCGGGCGAGTCGGGCACCGGCAAGGAGCTGACGGCGCTCGCGATTCACGAGCGTTCCGGCCGCGGCAAGGGGCCGTTCATCGCAATCAATTGCGGCGCGATTCCGCATCACCTGCTGCAGTCGGAACTGTTCGGCTACGAGCGCGGCGCGTTCACCGGCGCGAACCAGCGTCGCGCGGGCCGGATCGAATCGGCGAACGGCGGCACGCTGTTTCTCGACGAAATCGGCGACATGCCGGTCGAAAGCCAGGCGAGCCTGCTGCGCTTCCTGCAGGAAGGGAAGATCGAGCGGCTCGGCGGGCAGGAATCGATTCCGGTCGACGTACGGATCATCTCGGCCACCCACGTGGATCTCGACGGCGCGGTCGAGGCCGGGCGCTTTCGCGCCGACCTGTATCACCGCCTGTGCGTGCTGCGCATCCACGAGCCGCCGCTGCGCGCGCGCGGCAAGGACATCGACATCCTCGCGCACTACGTGCTGCAGAAATACAAGGCCGATAGCGGCCGCAAGATCAGCGGCTTCACGTCGGCCGCGCTCGACGCGATGCGGCGCTACGAGTGGCCCGGCAACGTGCGCGAGCTGATCAACCGCGTGCGGCGCGCGATCGTGATGGCCGAGAGCCGGCTGCTGACGCCGCACGATCTCGGGCTCGATACGCCGGGCGAAACCGAACCCGTGACGCTCGAACAGGCGCGGGCGCTCGCCGAGCGCACCGCGATCGAGAATGCGCTGCTGCGCAACGATCACCGCATCAACAAGGCCGCCGCCGAACTCGGCATTTCGCGCGTGACGCTCTACCGGATGATGATCGAGCACGGGCTGAACGATCACGACAACAACGGCGGGAACGGCGACAACGGCGGGCACGACGGCGCGCCGTCCGGCGACGCGGGGCATCAGCGGGTCGGCTGAGCGGCGCACGTGCGACGCGTGGGCCGGTTCAGCGATAGGTCCAGAGCCGGTGCAGCACGAACGTGACGGGCGGTACGCACAGCACGACCGCGACGACGCTCCACGCGCGCGCCAGCCCGAGCGTCACGGCGCCGTGCGCAAGTAGCATCGTCACGACGAGGCCGACCATCGCGACGGCGAGAAAGCGCATGAAGTTGCCCCACGTCACGGGCGACGAAAAACTCCACAGCGTGTTGGCGAGATACGAGAACGCGGTCGAGCAGGCGAACGCAACCGCGTTCGCGGTCACGGGCGTCGCGTCGAACAGCGCGAACATCGCGGTCGCGATCAACGCATGCAGCGCGGTCGAACCGAGGCCCGACACACCGAAGCGAATCAGTCTGGCGCGTTCGGCGATATAGAGGGTACGGATCATCGGCGGGGCGATCGTTCGGGCGGTGGGGCGGCGTGCGGGGCGGCGTCGTGCGGCGCGGCATCCGCCGGCCGGAGGCGCCGATGCGAACACGACGCGCGCCGGTTTCGCAGTATAGCCGTGCGCCCGGCCGGCCCGGCCCCGGCGGATGGTTAGCGCGGGCAACCCGCGGCCCGCGTGCTGCCGACGGCATGTAAAGCACATGAAACATTTCGCGTCGGCGGCCATGCGAATTTGCATCGCGAATCGGCGTGAACGGCCGGCCGTCCATCGGTAAAAATGCTGTGCTTCATTGTTCAGCCTTATCCGGCAAGGCAGGGCCGCCACGCGGCCGGCGCGTGCCGCGCGCCGCGTGTTTCAGTTTCGTAACTTCCCGCATTCGGCACCCGTTCCGGACGCCACGCTGCCCGGCCGGGCCCTTGTCCGGACGGGCTCGCGCGAAGCTGGCCCGCTCCTTGCGAATGTGGGCGTGCGAAGGTCGACGATGCACGGTCCGTCCGGTTCGGCAGCGAACCCTGTCAGTACCGGCCAGGACACGGTCCGCGGGGATGCGGCGGCGGAGCGCGGCGCAACAGCCGCGTTCCGGCGAGCACGGAGCGTCGTCGCCTGATCGTCGGGGCACCGGCCTGGTCCGGTTGCCGGAACAACCATCAGACTGATACGGGGTAGAAAAATGATCGATCGCCACACGCCGCGGCCGGCAGGCCGCGATCGCAGTGATTCGGAGCATTGCCGGTCGCATGTCGTTCTCTCGGCCGGCCGGCATGCATCGACAGGCCATCTCTCCGCGCCCGGTGCGAGGCGGATCCGGCTGATTGCCGGTCATCCACGCCGGGTCGGTACTTTCCTGCACGCGAACCCGATTCGCAAGGGCATGTGCGCTCGGGCGCCGGTACCTCGACGCCCGGTCTTCGCCTATTGACCGAAGCCGCACGATATCCGTTCGCGCCGGGCATCGTCGCCGCGAACGATTGATCTGCAATCCGAATGAAGCGCGATGGTCTTGCCGCGCGTGCGACGGATGATGCATTCGATGCGACGGCAAACGGCGTCATGCCGTTGCCGTCCGGTGGTGAGGGGAGGGGCGGTCGGACGCGCGCGACGGGAGTGGCGCCCGTACGCGCGCGACGCCGTTTCAGCCGCCGTAGATGTCGAAGTCGAAGTACTTCGACGCGAGCCGCTTGTAGGTGCCGTCCTTGACCATGTCGAGGATTGCGCCGTCGATCTTCGCCTTCAGGTCGGTGTCTTCCTTGCGCAGCCCGATGCCGGCGCCGATGCCGAGCACCTTCTCGTCGACGAGCTCCGGGCCGACGAACGTGTAGTTCGCGCCGCGCGACGATTTCAGGAACCCGATCGCGGCCTGTACTTCATCCTGCAGCGCCGCGTCGAGGCGGCCCGAGGTCAGGTCCGCGTACACGCCGTCCTGGTTCTGGTACGACACGACGTTCGCGCCTTGCTTGCCCCAGTACGCCTTTGCGTACGTTTCCTGCGTCGTGCCCTGCTCGACGCCGATCGATTTGCCCTTCAGCGATTCGGCCGTCGGCAGCAGCGGCGAGCCCTTCTTCACGACGAGCCGCGTCGGCTGGTTGTAGATCTTCGTCGTGAAGCCGATCTGCTGCGCACGCTGCGGCGTGATCGACATCGACGACAGCACCGCGTCGAACTTCTTCGCCTTCAGCGCCGGAATCATCCCGTCGAAATCGTTCTCGAGCCACACGCACTTTGCCTTCAGGCGCGCGCAGATCTCGTTGCCGAGGTCGATGTCGAAGCCGACGAGCTTGCCGTCGGGCGCCTTCGACTCGAACGGCGCGTAGCTGGCGTCGGTGCCGAAGCGGATGGTGGTCCAGTCCTTCGCGACGGCGGGACCTGCGGATACCGCGAGCAGGGCGATCGAAACAGCGGCAATCAGTCTCTTCATGGTGCGTTCCTTGGCGGGGTGCTTCCGGTTCTGTGCGACACGGTTTCACGGACCCGAGCCGCATCTGCGCGCGGTGTCCGCACGGCCATTAACGCAGAAAATAAAATCAGAGTCCAGAATGGACAAAAAATATCGTTTTGCCGGATGCGTGAACAGTCGCCGGGTGCCGACCCTTGCAAAAATACGAAAATGGACTAATCTTGTTAGTAAATTCGTTTCGAGACTAACGATCATGTCACAGCCCGCCTACGAATCGCACTCCTCCCCGCCGCAGGCCTCGGTCGCGCAGATGTCGGCGGCCGGCCTGCGTGCGTTTTTCAACATCGCGCGCGACTGGGAGCTGACGATCGACGAACAGATCGTGCTGCTCGGGTCGCCCGGCCGTTCGACGTTCTTCAAGTGGAAGGCCGCGCCGGAATCGGCACGGCTGCCGCGCGATACGCTCGAGCGGCTATCGCTGCTGCTCGGCATCTACAAGGCGTTGCAGATCCTGCTGCCGCAGCCGGCCGCGGCCGATGCGTGGGTCAAGCGGCCCAACGACGCGGCGCCGTTCGGCGGCAAGCGCGCACTCGACCGGATGCTCGCCGGCAACGTCGGCGATCTGGTCGCCGTCCGCCAATATCTCGACGCGATGCGAGGTGGCTGGGCGTGACGATGCCGATCCAAGCACAACAATGGCCCACGACCGCGGTCGACTGGGCGCCTGCCTATCGCGTGATCCCCACCCGTTTCCCGGCAATCAACCTGTTCGACCGCGTTGCGTCGGCGGACGATTTCGACGCGCTGTACGCGCTCGAATCGCTGACCAACGACCGCATTCGCAACGAAGTCGGCACGCTCGACCTCGTCCCGCCCGCCGAACGTCGCTACGGGCTGGGCTGGGGGCCGATCATGGCCGCGTTCACGCACCTGAATCCGCAGGGCAGCCGTTTTTCCGACGGCAGCTACGGCGTGTTCTACTGCGCGCGCTCGCGCGATACGGCGATCGCCGAAACGCGTTATCACAGCGCGCTGTTCCTGGCGGCGACGAAGGAGCCGCCGATGCGCCAGCAGATGCGGCTCTATACGGTGATCGCGCAAGGCGACGTGGCTGACGTGCGCATGTGGCCGAAACGCGATCCGGCGTTGCTGCACCCGCTCGATTACAGCGCCGGGCAGGCGCTCGGCCGCGCGGTGCGCAATGCCGGCGGCGCGGGGATCGTCTATCCGTCGGTGCGCGACCCGCGCGGCGAGTGCCTGGCGGCGTTCCGCACCGCGCTGCTGCGCGATTGCCATCACGCGGCCTACCTCGAATACAACTGGAACGGCTCGGCCGTCGATGCGGTGTTCGAACTGAACCAGGTCGGCTAGCGTGCGCTCGCGGGCATCAGGGCATCAGGGCAGCGGCCAGTCGCCCGCGTGGCGTTCGCGCGCCTCGGCCTGCGTCATCGACCAGGTGCGCCCGGTGCGCGGCTCGACGAGCGTGAGCCGCCCGGCCGGTGCGAACGCACCCGTGTCGATGAACCACTGCGCGCCGATCCGCTGCGGTGCGCGCACCGGCGTGTGCCCGGTGCAGGTCAGCGACAGACCGGCCTGTCGCGCCGGATCGGCGAGCCCCTGGACGAGATCGCGGCCCCAGATCAGCCGTTCGCGCACGTCGTGCGAATAGTTGCCCGTGTCGAGATCGGCGTCCGAGCCGAAGAATTCCGCATGCAGCACGTTGAAGCGTCCGGGGCCGTCGCCGATCACGCGCACCAGCGGCAGCGCGTCGACGCGCGCCGCGTGCGCGTGCAGCCGTTCCGCCGGCAGGTCGGCGCCCCAGTCGCCGCCGATTCCGCGCCACGCGTCGGGCGACAGCTTGCCGCGCGCCACGAGGCTCAGCACTTCCTCGTGATTGCCGCGCACGACGTGGCACCACGGGCGGTCGAGCAGATCGAGCGTGGTTTCGGATGCAGGGCCGCGGTCGACGAGGTCGCCGACCGAGAACAGGCGGTCGCGAGCCGGATCGAAGCGGGTGTCGTGCAACAGCGCGCGCAGCACATCCACGCAGCCGTGCAGGTCGCCGACGACGAAGTCACGGCCGGCCGTATTCGCGGGATGGTGGCAGAGGGGGGCGGTGGCAGTCATCCCATTATCTTAGGCGCTCGCGCCCATCGCCACGTCACGACGGAATGACGATAATCGGGGCGCTACCCGCCGGTGCGGCGCGGCGGGGTGTCCCGCGCGTCGGCCGAACCCTTTCCATCTGCTTTCGGAATCACACAATGACGTTTTATCCGCAGGTATTACGCAACCGGCCGCGCATGGTCGCGGCGTTCGTCGCGGGCGTGCTGTGCGCGGTGCTGCTGCCGTTTCCGCTGCGTCCGACCGTGCGTGCGCTGATCGGCTGGGATTGCGCGATCTGGCTGTATCTCGCGCTGATGTGGGTGCGCATGGTCACCGCGCACCATTCCAAGGTGCGTGAAATCGCGATCCGCGAGGACGAAAGCGCGACGACCGTGCTGACGGTCGTCTGCCTCGCGACGGTCGCGAGCGTGGCCGCGATCGCGATCGAACTGGCGACCGCCAAGGGCGTCGGGTTTCGCGCGGGGCTCGGCCATTACGCGGTGACGGGCGCGACGCTGTTCGGCGCATGGTTCCTGATCCCGACGATCTTCACGCTGCACTACGCGCGCCTCTATTACGGCTCGCCATCCAACGACCGCGCGCTGCGCTTCCCCGACAGCAATCCGGAACCCGACTACTGGGATTTCCTGTATTTCGCGTTCACGCTCGCGGTCGCGTCGCAGACGGCCGACGTGTCGCTGGCGAACCGCTCCGCGCGGCGCTCGGTGCTCGCGCAGTCGATCCTGTCGTTCTACTTCAACATGGCCGTGCTCGGGCTGTCGATCAACGTGGCAGCCGGCCTGCTGAGCTGACGCGGGCCGCGGTCGTGCGCCGCGTCATTTGAGAAGCTCGTACGGGCCGCCGCGCTCCAGCGCGCGCCGGTAGGCCGGCCGCGCGTGGATCGCGTCGAGAAAGCGCGCGATCGCGGGAAACCGGCCGTCGCCGCCGCGCGCGGTCGCGGCCTCGAGCGGAAAGCTCATCTGGATGTCGGCCGCGCTGAAGCTGTCGCCGACGAACCAGCCGGTGCGCTGCAGCGCACGGTCGACATGGCCGAGATGCAGCGCGATCTGCGGATCGACGAAGCCCGACTGCAGCGTGTCGGCGATCTTGCGCGCGATCGGCCGCGCGAAGAACGGCATCGGTGCATGCGCGATCCGCAGCGCGACGAGCTTGAGCAGCAGCGGCGGCATCGCCGATCCTTCCGCGTAGTGCAGCCAGTACGTGTAGTCGTGCCGCTCCGGCGTGCCGGGCGGCGGCGCCAGGCGCCCGTTGCCGTAGCGTTCGACCAGGTATTCGATGATCGCGCCCGATTCGGCGAACGTGCGGCCTTCGTCGGTCACGACCGGCGACTTGCCGAGCGGATGGATCGCGCGCAACTCGGGCGGTGCGAGCATCGTCTTCGGGTCGCGCGCGTAGCGCACGATCTCGTACGGCACATCCAGTTCTTCGAGCAGCCAGAGCACGCGCTGCGAACGCGAGTTGTTCAGGTGATGGACGGTGAGCATGTCGACGCCGGAAGTGGGGGCGGGAACGACATCATACCCAGCGCGGGTGGCGCACAAGCGAAACGCGTCGCGCGACGTGGCGCGACGCGTCTGGCCGACCGCGTCTAGCCGACCGCGTCTGGCCGACCGCCCCGATCCATCACGCGCGCCGGACGGCGATCCACGCGCCCCAGAACAGGCTCGCGAAAAAGCGCAGCGGCGCATCGAAGCCCGCGTCGCGCAGCAGGGCGAACACGGCTTCCTCGGACGCGGGCGGATCGGCGCCCTGCAGGATCTTCGCGAGTTTCGCGCGCACCGCGTCGGGCGTCGCGCCTTTCATGCGCCAGCGCTGCTGCCATGCGTCGAGCAGGCGAGGGTGGTCCGCGTAGCGGCGATGATTGCCGGCGAGCACGAGCGGCGCGCCGGGTTTCAGGCGCCGCGCGATCGCCTGCAGCAGCGCCGCCTTCGCTTCGTCGCCCGGGACGTGATGCAGCACGCCGATCAGCGTCGCGCCGTCGAACGCGGGTGTGTCGGGCAACGCATCGACACCGTCCTCGACGAACGCGGTGCGCGCGCCGCAGCCCGCGGCCTCGACGTTCGAGCGCGCGAGCGCGAGCATCGGCCCGGACGGGTCGACGGCCGTGAACCGCCAGCCCGGCTCGAGCGCGGCCGCCACGCAGATTTCCTGCCCCGTGCCGCCCGCGCCCGCGACGAGGATCCGCGCGTCGGGTGCAGCGATTGTCGATGCGAGCATGCACGCGGTGAGTTCGTGGCAGGCATCGTAGCCGGCGAGTGCGATGCGGGATTGCTCGGCGTATTCGTGTGCGCGTGCCGGATCGAATTTGGCGGCACTGGCGGGAAGCGACATGGCGGGTTCCTCGGGTCGGGCGCGGACGGTATGTCCACGCGCATCGCGCAGAGCGTAAGCGTGCATGGCCGGTGCAACAAGGCGAGCAGGCATTCCGGTATGCGGGCTACCTGCCTCGCCGGCGCTTGCCGGACCGCGGGTTTTCCAGGGGTCGATTCGCATTTAATAATGTCCGGGGACGTTGCATTGCGATGGCGAATCCGGCGCATACTCGTTTCTCCCCCCGCCTGGCCGTCGCATGCCGGGCCCCGATGTGCCGCGCCGCTGGCGCGGCCATGCCGCTCGGTACGCACGAGGAGCGCATGATGTCCGATTGTCCGCACGACCCGTATGCGCAGCACTACATTCACTGCCTGCCGTTCGGCGCACAGCCCTGTGGCGCGCTCTGCGCGACGCCGCGCACGCATTTTCGCGTGTGGGCACCGGGCAGCACGCAGGTCCAGCTCGAACTCGATACCGGTTTCGGCCCGTTGCTCGTTCCGATGACGGCCGCCGGCACGAACTGGTTCGAAGTCTTTGCCGATTGCGGCGCGGGGGCGCTTTACCGCTATCGCCTCGACGATACGGTGTCGATTCCCGATCCCGCATCGCGCTCGCAACCCGAGGGGCTCAACGGCCCGAGCGAGGTCGTCGATCCGCGCGCGTTCACGTGGCGCAACACGTTCTGGCGCGGGCGCGCATGGGAAGACATCTCGCTCTATGCGATTCGCCCGCACGCGGTGGGCGGCTTCGGCGGCGTGCGCCGGCGCCTGCCGCAACTCGCGCGCCTCGGCGTGACCGCGCTGGAGCTGCTCGCGTCGCCGCACGACAGCCTGCCGTTCGCGCCGCTTGCGGCCGAAGGCGGCCCCGACGCGCTGAAAGCGCTGATCGACGATGCGCACGGCTACGGTCTCGCGGTGCTGCTGGAACTCGACTACGCGCGCTTCGGCAGCGGCACCGATGCGCTGCGCCACTATGCGGCGCCGTTCTTCCATACGCGCGACGATCCGCTGCAGGCGTCGCCGCTCGCGCTCGATCATCCGGAAGTCTGCGATTTCTTCTGCGACAACGCGCTGTACTGGATCGACGAGTACCGTTGCGACGGGCTGCGCCTGCGCGAAGCGGACCGGATCGGCGTGTCGTGGCTGCGCGAGATCGCGGACCGCGTGCGCGCGGCGGTGCCGGCCGACCGGCTCATCCATCTCGTACTCGGCAGCGAGCGGCATCCCGCGCATCTTGCCGATACCCATTTCGATGCGCAGTGGAACGGGTGCGGCGAACGCGCGCTGCACCGGCTGACGGGCCGCGACACGTCGGCTCACGAAGGCATTTCCGCGCACCAGTCGATCCACACGCTCGCCCGCGCGCTGACCGCGACCGGGGCCGCATTCCAGCCGGCCGGGTCGGGCGAGGGCATGGCTGCCGACAGCGGCCTGTCGTTGACGTCGCTGGTGCTGTCCGATGGCGCGTGGCGCGACAGCGGGCAGGGCGACCACGGGCAGGAGGCCGGTCTGGCCGCGCTTGCGCTGTCGCTGCTCACGCCGCAGATCCCGTTGATCTTCGACGAAACCGCACGCGACGCCGATCGCGCGCATTTCGTGCAGTCGGCGCTGGCGGTGCGCGCGAAGCTGATCGCGCCGAGGTTGTCCGATTGCCGGCCGCAGGACGCGCGTGCGCTGAAGTCGGACGGCGACGGCGATGCCGACGCGCTGCTTGCGTCATGGCGGCTCGCCGACGACGAGACGCTGACGATCGCGCTGAACCTGTCGCCCGAGGCGGTGCCGTTCGATGCGCCGAGAGGGCGGGTCGTGTTCGAGACGCCGGCGCGTGCGCGCGACCGGGTCGATGAAGGGGAGTTGCCGCCGTACTCGCTCGTCGCGTGGCTGACGGGTGACGTCAACCGGTATGCACTCACGCACGATGCGCGTCGCATCGACGACGGCGCGTGGCGCGGAATGCGCCCGAACCTGAACGCATGACGACGTGAGGCGGTAATGTCTGAACGGCCGGGCGCATCTGCGCCCGGTTGCGTCGCCGGAAATCCCCGGACTACCAGAACCCGCGAATGCCCGCGATGCCGTGTGCGCCGTGGCGGCGTGCGTCGTCGAGGTGGGACCGTTTCATGCCGCCGAGCGCGAAGACGGGCATCGCGGCCTCGGCGGTCAGCGTGCCGAACTGCGTCCAGCCGAGCGTCGGCGCACCGGGATGGCTGAGCGTCGGCAACACCGGCGACAGCGTGACGAAATCCGCGCCGGCGCGTGCGGCCAGCAGCAGGTCGTCGCGCGTGTGGCAGGCCGCGGACACCCATCTTCCGGCCGGCAACGGCCGCTGCGCGGCGGCGCGCAACGCGGGGCCGTCGAGATGCCAGCCGGCGCCGTCGAGCCGCATCACGCCGGCTGCATCGATCGGGCCGTTCAGCATCAGGTGTGCGCCGGCCGCGTCGCAGCGCGCGAGCGCCGCGGCGGCGAGCCGCGCAAACGCGGCTGCGTCGAACGATTTCACGCGCAGTTGCACGAGCGTCTCGCCGCGCGCGAGCACGGCCGACAGCCGGTCGAGGAACGCCGCGCAATCGGCGGCCGACGCGGACGCCGGCTCGGGCGTGATCACGCAGCAGCGCGGCAGCGTCGCGTTCATCGCGTGCGCCGGCGGCAGCCACGCGCGGCCGTCATTCGTCGGCCTCTTTCGCGATCTTCGGGTAGACGCGCACGAGCACGATGCGCGGCCCGTTCATCTTCTTCACGACGACGTCGAAGCGGTCGAACGACACGCGCTGCCCTTCGGTCGGCAGGTCGCTGAGCGCCTGGATCACGAGGCCGCCGACCGATTCCGCGCGGCCTTCGTCGATGTCGATGCCGAGCGCCTGTTCGAGCGACACGACGGGCAGGCTGCCCTTGCCCATCAGCGTGCCGTCGTCGAGGCGGCTCCAGTCGGCGTCGCCCTGGCGGAACTCGTCGTGGATCTGGCCGACCAGCGCGCCGAGCAGGTTGTCGAGCGTCAGGAAGCCGATCGGCTTCTCGCCCTTGTTGCCGACCAGCGCGAAGTGCGGTGCGCCCTTGCGGAAACGGCGGAACAGGTCGAGGGCCGGCGTGTCGGGCTTCACGTACTGCACGGGGCGCACGTAGTCGGACAGATCCTCGAGCGCGGCGCCCGCGTGACGCGCGAGCAGCAGGTCCTTCAGGTGGATCAGCCCGCTCACCTGTTCACGCGACGCATCCTCGAACAGCGGATAGCGGCTGAAGCGGTGCCGCGCGACGATCTCCATGTTGTCGGGCAGCGGCAGGTCGCGGCGCAGGCCGATCATTTCATGGGCCGGCCGCATCAGGTCCGATACGGTCATCGACGAAAAATCGAGCGAATGCGCGAGCGTGTTCCACTCGTCGTTGCTGTACGTGCCGCGCGCCGGCTGCGCGGAGTTGCCGGCCGTGCTGCGGCGGCTGCGCAGGATCAGCTTCAATTCGTCGGTCGAGTAGTGCGCGTCGCCGCCATGGTCGGCCGACAGCCCGGCGAGCCGCAGCACCGCGTTGGCGCTGTTGTTGAGCACCCAGATTGCCGGGTACATCGCCCAGTAGAACGCGTAGAGCGGCAGCGCGACCCACAGGCCGACCTTCTCCGACTGGCGGATCGCCATCGACTTCGGCGCGAGTTCGCCGACGACGATGTGCAGGAACGAGATCAGCGAGAACGCGAACACCAGCGAGATCAGGTGCACGACGCGCTCCGACTGCACGCCGATCAGGTCGAGCAGCGGGGTGAGCAGTTGCGCGAACGCCGGTTCGCCGACCCAGCCGAGGCCGAGCGACGCGAGCGTGATGCCGAGCTGGCACGCGGAAAGATACGCGTCGAGCCGGCCGTGCACGATGCCGAGGATGCGGCCGCGCAGGCCGTGCTTGCGGGCCAGTGTCTTGACGCGCGTGGCGCGCAGCTTGACCAGGCCGAATTCGGCCGCGACGAAGAACCCGTTCAGGGCCACCAGGAACAACGCGCCGATGAGCGCGAAGATCTGTAACAAAGAATCACTCCGGTTATGACAGGCCCGTCAGTATAGGGCCAGAAAGGAATTCGTAATGTATCGGGCGGCCGCTGGCTTACACCGGCGCCTCGCCGGGGACGGAGAACGTGACGGTGGCGGTTGCGCCATCGGCGAACGCGTCGTGCGAGAACGTGCCGCCGTGTGCGAGCGCGACGCGCTGGCAGAGCGCAAGCGCCCACGCGACCCGTTTCGCGTCGCGCTCGCGCAGCAGCTCGCGTCGTGCGAACGATTCGAACGCGTGCGGCTGCGCGGGATCGGCGAGCGTGTCGGCGTTGACGGTGCATGTGGCGCGCGCGGTGAACTGCACGCCGTCGCGCGCGCACGCGAACGTCACGCGGCCGCCGGCGGCGCTGGCTTCGACCGCGACCGTCAGCATCGTCCAGAGCGCCTGCGCGATGCGTTCGCGGTCGGCGGTCAGCGACGGTTCGCCGTCCGGCAGCGTCGCGTCGAGCGTGACCTGTCGTGCGTCGGCGAGCGCGAAACGGACGAGCGCGAGCGTGTCGTCGAGCAGCGCGCGCAGCGCGAACGGCTGCGGCGCGAGTGCGAGCGTGCGCGTTTCCGCGCGCGGCGCATCGAGCACGTCGTCGATCAGCGCGACCTGCTGGTCGATCCCGGTGCGGATGCCCGCGAGCGCGCGCTGCAGGTTCGGATCGGCGTTGGCGAGCTGGCGCTCGAGCACGTATGCCCAGCTATGCATGGCATTCAGCGGGCTGCGCAGGTCGTGCGACGCGGTGGAGAGCGCCTGGTCGCGCAGGAACAGCGCCGCCTGGGTGGCGTAGTGCGCTGCGCGTTCGCGCAGCAGGTCGGCGGCGGGATCGACGGAAGTGGACGTCACGGAGCGGGCCTGTCGGAAGCGGTTGGCGTGGTTGTCACGCGAACCGCCATTATAGGGACGGTGCGTGTCACGCCGGCAGTGCGTCCTCGTCCTTTTTCCGGGCGTCGCCGTTCGGCAGCAACTGGCACGCGAGCAGGCCGGCCAGCATCAGCGCGCAGCCGACGAGCGCGCGCAGCGTCAGCGTTTCGCCGAGCGCGGCCCAGCCGGCGATCGCCGCGAACACGCCTTCCATGCTGAAGATCACGGCTGCGTGTGCGGGCGCGGCGTCGCGTTGCGCGACGACCTGCAGCGTATAGCCGACGCCCACCGACAACAGGCCGCCGTACAGCAGCGTCGGCAGTGCGCCGCGCAGCATGGCGCCGCTGACCGGCTCGACGGCGAGGCCGACCGCGAGACACGCCACGCCGCACACGAGGAATTGCAGGAACGCGAGCACGAGCGGATCGTGGCGCTGGGCGAAATGGCCGACGGCCATCACGTGCGCGGCGATGATCACGGCGCCGGCGAGCTGGAACCAGTCGCCGTACAGCACCGAGAAGTGCTCGTCGATACTGAGGAAATACAGGCCGATCGCCGCGAGCAGCGCGCCGAACCACGTGCCCGCGCCGATCCGGTGACGGGCGAACACACCCATCAGCGGCACGATCACGACGTACAGCGAGCTGATGAACCCCGCGTTGGCGATGCGCGTGTACTGCAGGCCGATCTGCTGCAGCGATATCGATACCGCCAGCAGCCCGCCGAGTGCGAGGCCCGGCAGCAGCAGCGCCGGCGCACGGCGGATCGCCGCGAGCTGCGCGCGCGACGCCGTGTTCAGCGTCAGCAGCGGCACCAGCACCAGCGCGCCGAGCAGGAACCGCAGCCCCGTGAACAGGAACGGCCCGATCACGTCGAGGCTCAGGCGTTGCGCGACGAAAGCCGAACCCCAGATCGCGGCGGCGGCGAGCATCAGCAGGTTGGCACGGAGGTGCTTGCGGGCTTCGGGCTTCATTGGAATTCTTCTGGAGATTGCGGGCGGCGAAACCCGTCAGTTTACGCCGAGATTGCAAGGCTGTCGGCAAACCTGCGCAGCGCGGCGGCGGCGCGTGGGTCGCGCACGCGCGAGTACAGCACGACCTGCGACAGCGGCAGCGGCGGCAGCCCGAATTTCGCGCCGACGTCGGCCAGCGTGCGCGGCGCGACACGCCGTGCGAGCGGGCAGACGGCAAGCCCCGCGGCAGCGGCGGCCGTGACCGCCGCGACACCGCCTCCCGTAAAGCGTTCTCGCCACGGCCGCCCCGCGTGATCGAGGGCGCGCAGCGCGGCCGCACGCACGCCGCACGGGCCGGCCAGCACCGCGAGCGGCAGCGGCTCGCCCGCACGCGGTGCCCAGTCCGGGGCGGCGAGCCAGGCGAGCGGCTCGGAAAACAGCAAGGTGCCGTCTTCGCGCGGCGGGTCTTCGCCCGGCTCGTGCCGCACGATCACCGCGTCGAACCGGCGTTCGTCGTATTGCGCGAGCAGGTTCGTCGACGTTCCGAGATGCATTTCGAGCGACAGCCCCGGGTCCTGTCGATGCAGGCTCGTGAGCACGGCCGGCAGGTCGGGCACGGCGACATGCTCGCTGACGCCGAGCGCGAGCCGGTGCGTGCCGGCCGAGATCGCGCCGAGCGCGTGGTCGTGCGCGTCGAGCAGCGCGCGGGCGGCCGGCAGGAAATTCTCGCCGTCGGCGGCCAGCTTGACCACACGCGGCGTGCGCGCGAGCAGCGGCTTGCCGAGGTGCGCTTCCAGCCGTTTCAGCTTCAGGCTCACGGCCGACTGCGTGGTGCCGAGCGCATCGGCGGCGCGCGTGAAGCTGGCGAGATCGGCGACCAGCACGAACGCGCGTACGGCATCGAGGTCGAGGACTTTCATTTTCGATGTAAATGGATGAAATATTCATCAATGACTGTTCATTATAGTTCGGTGCACCTAACCTGACGCTGTGTTTCCGTTCGTCGACGTCAACGTCAACGTCAACTTCACCGACAGGAGCAGGACCATGCCATTCACCCGTATCGCAGTCCGCGAAGGCAAACCGGCCGCGTACCGCGCGGCGCTCGTCGACGGCGTGCATCGCGCGCTGATGCACACGTTCAACGTGCCCGAGGACGACATCTTCATGGTCGTCACCGAGCATGCGGCCGAGAACTTCGTGTACGGCCGCCACTACCTCGACATCGAACGCAGCGACGATCTCGTGATGATCCAGATCACCGCGAACAACACGCGCACGCTCGAGCAGAAGCGCGCGCTGTACCGGGCGATCGCGGACAACCTCGCGCAGCAGCCCGGCGTGCGGCAGCAGGACGTATTCATCAGTCTCGTCGAGGTGCTGAAGGAGAACTGGTCGTTCGGCAACGGCCTCGCGCAGTACGCCGTTTGACCTGCGACAGGGCGACAGGGCCAGATCGTTGCCCGCGCGTTTTTGCGGCGTGTACTATGGAAGCAGCTTCACGGACGACGCCGGCGCGATCGGAAGACCGCCGGCGCTTCTTCATGTGCAGGAGCCTCCATGTCGCGTGTGCTGGAAATCGTGTTGTCGCTGTCGCTGGAAGGGTGGCCGGCCAAGGCCGCGGGTCGCGCCCGCGGCGCGCAGCGTGATTTCGGTGCCGAACTCGTGCGCGCGTGGCGGATCTGCCCGCAGGTCCGGATGCGCCGCGGCCATGAGCGCGTGACGATCGAGCCGTGCCAGATCGAGGAGGCCGAGCCGAGCCCCGGCGCAAGCTGGTGGACGTGGGTCGAGTCGAATGCGCATGGAAGGCGGGTCGTTGCGTCGCGCACGAAGGTGTTTGCGCCTGGGGTCACGGCGCGCGAACTGTTCGACGCGGAGCATGCGGGCATCGTCGTCGCGATGCCGTTGCCCGTACCCGAGGCGGCAGGCGCAGCGACGGGCGAAGTCGACGGCGTCGCGCCGGATACGACCGGACGCCCGGAGGCCGGCATGCAGCCGGAATCGTCGGCGTTGCGCCTCGTCAGCGAGCGGCGGCGCGGGCGGTGGGCCGACGACAGCGGCGTCGTGGTCGAGATGACGCTCGACGACGTCACGTTGCATCGCGGCGGCGAGCCGCCGCGCCGCTACGTCGAACTGCGTCTTGCTGCGCCGGACTGGGAAACCCTGGCCGCGCGCACGGCCGCGCTGCACGCGTTGTTTGCCGCGGCGCGCGAACTGAGCGGCGCGTGGCCCGCATTCGTCCAGCTGACGAGCGTGATCGATCGCGCATGCGCGGCCGAGCCGGCCGCCAGTGGGCCCGTCAAGGCGCAGCCCGTCGACCTGACCGGCGTGCGCACGCAGCGCGCCGCGCTGTTCGCGTTGTCCGGCGACATCACCGCGCAATGGCTGGGCAACGAGGGCGGCGTGCTCGAGTACGACGATCCCGAATTCGTGCACCAGATGCGGGTCGCGCTGCGCCGCCTGCGCACGTTGATGCGCTTCTTCCCGCGCTTTGCCGACCGCCAGTGGCGGGACACGCTCGGCGTGGACATGCACTGGCTTGCCGCGCTGCTCGGCACGGTGCGCGACTGGGACGTGTTCGCGACCGAAAGCCTGCCCGCGCTGATCGCAGCCGACGGCGGCGACGGCGAATGGAATGGCACGCTCGACGCCGCGCGCGCGCAGTGTGTCGCGGCACGGGGCGAGCTGCGGCAGGCGCTGCATTCGGCCCGCTACGCTCGGCTGACGCTCGGCTGGCTCGAATGGCTGGGCTCGCTTGCGCTGCCGCACGCCGAAGACGACGCCCCCTCGCTGCGGCGCCACGCGACAAAGCGCGTGCGGCGGCTGTTCGGCCATTTGTACGCGTCGCCATCGCTCACGTCGCTCGACACGGCTGCGCGCCATCGGGTGCGGATCGATGCGAAGCGGCTGCGTTATGCGCTCGAGTTCTTCGCGTCGCTGGCGTCGCGCCGCACGCGCACGGAGACGGTCAAGACGCTCGCGCGCGTGCAGAGCGTGCTCGGCGAAGCCAACGACGCGATAGTCGCGCTGCGCCACCTCGAGAAACTGGCGGCGCCGCCGTACCAGCTCGGTTTCGTGCGCGGCTACGGCGCGGCGCTCGAGCAGCGCGCGGCGCGCGACGCCGAGACGCTGCTTGCCAGCCTGCGGCCGCCGAAGCTCGACGGCAAGCCGGGTTGAGCGGCACGCGCCGACTATAATGGCCGCCTGATTCCGGCCCGATTCCGGTTCCGGTCGAATTCCCGCACGTATCCCGATGACCGACGCACCGCATTCTTCCCCGTCCGCCGAACCGCTCGAACTGGGCGGCGAGCTGTGGCTGCGCGCCGGCGAGCAGACGCTCGGCGGCGCCACGCGCATCGCGCTGCTCGCGGCGATCGGCGACACCGGGTCGATCACGCGCGCGGCGAAGGCCGTCGGCCTCAGCTACAAGGCCGCGTGGGATGCCGTCGACACGATGAACAATCTCGCGGGCGAACCGCTCGTCGCGCGTTCGACGGGCGGCAAGGGCGGCGGCGGCACGACGCTGACGCCGCGCGCGACGTCGCTGATCGCCGCGTTCCGCACGATCGAGCGCGAGCATCGCCGGTTCATCGAGGCCGCGAGCGCGGCCGTGGCCGGGTTCGACGTCGACTGGGCGCTGATCGGCCGGATCGGGATGAAGACCAGCGCGCGCAACCAGTTGTTCGGCAAGGTCGCGGCGATCGTGCGCGGCACCGTCAATGACGAGGTCACGCTCGCACTGCCCGGCGGACAGCCGGTCGTTGCCGTGCTGACGCACGAGAGCGCCGATGCGCTCGGCCTGCAGGTTGGGGCGGATGCCTGCGCGCTAGTGAAGGCGTCCTGGGTCGTGCTCGCGGCCGACGACGGCGAGCACGCGTTGAAGGTGTCCGCGCGGAACCAGCTGCGCGGGCGCGTGGAAACCGTCGCAGCGGGCGCGGTGAACAGCGAGGTGACCCTGGCGCTCGACGGCGGCGGGACGCTGACGGCCGTCGTGACCAACGACAGCGTCGATGCGCTGCAGCTCGGCGCCGGCCGGCGCGCGATCGCGCTGTTCAAGGCGTCGAGCGTGATTCTTGCGGTGACGGGCTGAGCGGCGGCGCACCGGCGCGCTTCGGCCGCTGTGTGACGGACGGAGCGAAGCCGGCGTCGCCGCTGTATCGGTACGGCGCCGGCTTCGTTTCCGCTTTCCGCTTGTGCCGCTGCTGGCGGCTTCTCTCAGGCTCCAACGTGCCTGCCACGACGACCACGGCCTCGCGCGCTCAGGCGACGCGCGTCGGCCACTCGGCGTGCGGCGTCGCCGCCTGCACGCGTCCTTCGCTCAACTGCACGACCTGGTCGCCGAACGCGGCGACGTCGTCGGGATCGTGCGAGATCAGCACCATCGGGATATCGAGCCGCGCCTGCAGCTCGGCGAGCTCGTGACGCATGCGCTGGCGCATTGCGCTGTCCAGTGCCGCGAACGGTTCGTCGAGCAGCAGGATTCGCGGCTGCGCGACCAGTGCGCGCGCGAGTGCGACGCGCTGTTTCTGCCCGCCGGACAGCTGCGACGGATACTGCCCTGCGAGCGCCTCGAGATCGAACGCTTGCAGCCAGTACGCGACTTCCGGCGGCACTGCTTTCGCGCGCGGGTTGCGCAGCCCCGGCGTGAGCCCGAACGCGATGTTCTGGCGCACGTTCAGATGCGGAAACAACGCGTAGTCCTGGAACAGGTACGCGACGCGGCGCTCACGGGTCGGCACGTCGATGCGGCGCGCGGCGTCGAACAGCGGTTCGCCGTTCAGCACGATCGTGCCTTCGTCGGGTGACAACAGGCCGGCGATCGCCTGCAGCGTCATGCTCTTGCCCGCGCCGGACGGCCCGAACAGCACGACGCGCTGCGTCGTCGCGGTGAACGACATGTCGAGCGTGAAGCGGCGCTCGGCATTCGCGTAGGTCTTGCGGATGTCGACGACGAGGCTCATGCGGGCCTCCGCAGAAGCCGGCCGGCCACGCACGACGATGGGCGAGGCCGGCGCGTCATGTCAGCTGGCTCCGCCGGGCACGCGACGGCACGAGCCAGCCGGTCGCGAGCAGTACGAGCACGCAGGTGATCGACGTCACCAGCACGAGGAAGTTGGCCGTGCTGTCGTCGCCGGCCTGCACGGCCGCGTAGATCGCGACCGACAGCGTCTGCGTGCGGCCGGGCAGGTTGCCCGCGATCATCAGCGTCGCGCCGAACTCGCCGAGCGCGCGCGCGAACGCGAGCAGCGCGCCCGCGAGAATGCCACGCGTGGCGAGCGGCAGCGTCACGCGGAAGAACACCGCCGCTTCGCCGAGCCCGAGCGTGCGCGCGGCGCGTTCGAGATGCGGATCGACGCCTTCGAATGCCGCCCGCGCCGATTTCAGGATCAACGGAAACGCGACGACCATCGATGCGATCACCGCGCCTTGCCACGTGAAGACGAGTTCGATGCCGAGCCTGTCGAGCCACGCGCCGAACACGCCGCGTCGGCCGAGCAGCACGAGCAGGTAATACCCGAGCACCGTCGGCGGCAGCACGAGCGGCAGCGTCAGCACGGAATCGACGACGTCGCGCAGCGGCGAGCGCCAGCGCGCGAGCATGAACGCGGCCGCGACGCCGAGCACGATGTCGAGCGCGGTCGCCCAGCCGGCAACCTTTAGCGACAGCAGCAGCGGAACCCAGGCGTCTTGCATCGCGTTACGCTCACTTGCCCGCGGGCTTGAAGCCGAACGTCGACAGCACGGCCTGGCCTTGCGGCGACGCGACGAAGTCGATGAACGACTGCGCCTGCGTGGCGTGGCGGCTGTCCTTGACCACGGCGATCGGGTAGGTGATGGCGGTCTTGGTCGGCACCGTTAGGGCGACCTTCACGCGGCCCGGCATGATCGCCGCGTCGGTGCCGAACACGAAGCCTGCGTCGACTTCGCCGCGTGCGACGTAATCGAGGCCCTGGCGCACGTTGGCGGCCAGCACGCCCTTCGCGCTGACGGCGTCCCACACACCGGCCGCGCGCAGCGCGCCTTCGGTGTAGCGGCCGACCGGCACCGACGCCGGGTCGCCGTACGCGATGCGCTTCACGCCGGATGCGGTCAGGTCGTTCAACGACGTCGGCGCGGCCGCGTGGCTGTCCGCCGGCACGATCAGCACGAGCGAGTTCGCCGCGAAATCGCGACGCGTGCCGGGCACGATCACCTTTTCGTCGGCCGCACGATCCATCGCCTTCTGGTCGGCCGACGCGAACACGTCGGCCGGCGCGCCCTTGGCGATCTGCTGCATCAGCACGTCCGACGCGCCGAAGTTGAACAGCACCTTGGTATCCGGATGCTGCTTCTCGTACGCATCGCCGACGGCCTTGAACGCGTTCGTCAGGCTGGCGGCGGCCGACACGACGAGTTCACCGGCGGCGGAAGCGGGCGCGCTGAACGCGACCCCGGCGGCCAACGTGGCGATCGGCAGCAGGCGAAGCAGGGTGCGGCGAAGCGGACGGACGGTTGAGCGCATGGCGAGTTCGTTTGAATGGGTGGAAACCGTAATCGTAATATAGGGCGGGTTATAACGCTCGACATACCGCACATGCGACGGCGCGCATGTAATGGTCAGACCTGAAAAGGAGAGCCGGCCGGGCGGCCGGTCACGTGCGGAGCGTCTGCGACGACGACTGGGTGCGCTGCAGCGACGACGGCTGCGATGCGGGGCGGTAGTTCGGGTTGGCCTTCCAGCGCGCGCGGACGAACGGGCGCTCGTGGCCCGACAGCTGCAGCGCCACCTTGGTGACCCAGCGATGCGACGGCACCGTGATGCCGTGCAGCGCCACGGTGACGAGCGCGAGGCTCGCGACGACCGCGGGCACCGACCAGCGGTGCGGCACCGCGCGCCACGAACCCGCGATGAACGCGAGCGCGGCGATCGCGCCGACGTTACAGCCGGTGATCGATTCGGATGGCGAATGCGCGTCGAGCGCGACGCGCGACACGCCGACCGCGACGCCGGCCGCGAGCCCGAGCGCGATGCCGGCGAGCCGCACCGGTGTGCGCGTGCGGATCAGCGCCAGGAAAATCGCGACCGGATAAACCGACGTCGACAGCATCGCATGGCCGCTGAACCCGGTGAAATCCCACTTGCGGATGCCGATGCCCCAGCCGAGGAACGCGATCTTCGTCAGCGCGACCACGCCGATCGCGGCCGCGAGCACGCCGAGCCACGCGGCCGCGCGCTGCCACGAGTAGCCGAGCGCGAGCCAGACGGCGATCGTGATCGCGAGCGGCAAGGTCAGGCCGGCGCCGCCGAACGCGGTGATCATGATCCACAGGTGAGACGACAGGTCGAACATCGGGAAGGGGACGAACGAAGGCGGGGAAGATGCTTAAATCAACGCGCGAGCCGGAAAGAACGACTACAACGGATACAAGCGGCGAAGCCCCAGTATAGCGCCGCGTGCGCCCGAGCCCCGTTTTTTGCGCGGCCGGGAAATAGCCGCGTGCAGGAAAAATCCCGGAAACAATGTTATGGTGCATTGCACAAAGTCGAACGCCGCATCCGCTGTGGTGCCCCTATTTTTCCTGACTGCGAGCCCGATCGATGACCAAAAGTCTGACCAAGGTGTGGCTGGGCGGCATGAAACGCATGCTGTCTCCGGCCGCCAAACGCGCGGCGCGCGATGCGCAGCGCATCACACGCGACGCACTCGAGGCAGCGGCGTCTTCCGTCGTATCCGATCCGTCCCCGCCGCGCGAATCGCGTGTGCGCCCGCGCGCGGCCGCATGGGCGGCAGGTGAATGGACGCGTGGCGAACATCCGATGGCACCCGCGCTCGGGCGCCTCGTCCAGCATCTCGCTTACGGCCTCTATGTGCCGCCCGGCCGCCGGCGCGGCGCGATGCCGCTCGTCGTGATGCTGCACGGCTGCCAGCAGTCCGTCGACGAATTCGCGCAAGGCACGCGGATGAACCTGCTGGCCGACAAGCATGGTTTCGCGGTGCTGTATCCGGAGCAGTCGCTGCGCGCGCACGCACATGGCTGCTGGCACTGGTATGAAGATACCGACCGCGCGGGCCGCGGCGAGGCGAACGCGGTGGCGTCGCTCGTCGACGCGCTCGTCGACGAACACGGTTTCGACGCATCGCGTGTTTATGTCGCGGGACTGTCGGCCGGCGCGGGCCTCGCGTCGCTTCTTGCACTGCATCATCCCGACCGCTTCGCGGCGGTGGCGCTGCACTCGGGCCCCGCGCTCGGCGAGGCGAATTCCGGCATTACCGCGATGGACGTGATGCGGCGCGGCGTGCGTCAGAACCCGGCTGCGGCCGTCGATGCGCTGGTCGATGCCGCCGCGTATCCGGGCATGCCCGCGCTGATCGTCCAGGGCGACGGCGACCACGTGGTGGCCCCGAAGAATGCCGACCAACTGACGGTTCAGTTCATGCGCTTGAACGGGCTTGCCGACAGCCGCGGCGCACTGCGCGGCGGCGAGCGGGTCGAGACGCGCGACGCGGGCGCGCAGATCACCGATGTCTGCCGCGACGGCGAGCCTGTCGTGCGGCTCTGTCATGTGAAAGGGCTCGATCATGCGTGGGCCGGCGGCGATGAAGCCGTGCCGTTTCATGCGGCGGTCGGCCCCGATGCGAGCGCGATGATCTGGGCCTTTTTCGAGGCACAGCGGCGCACTGTGGCGACCGAACGACGCATCGTCTGATCGACGCTGGCCAAGGACTAGGGTTTTCCCTATAATTCGGGAAAACCCTAGTCAAAGAACCCTTGGATTGCGAGATCGACCATGTACCTGCTGAGCCACCTCTTCCTGATGCTGACCAAGAACGCTGAAACGGCCCGTAAAGAGCGCGCCGAGGCGTACCTGTCCGAAGCCACCGATATCTACGATCTCGAATTCCGCATGCGCAAGATCGATCGCGAATCGGCGATGAATCGCCCGTATTCGTTCGGCGCGCGCTAAGCAGCGCAGGGCGGGCCGGCCGGTCCGCCATTCCGCCGAGTCACGCAGCAGAAAAGGGCGCGTGCGGCTACATGCCGCACGCGCCCTTTTTGCATGCGTGGTGTCGCGTCGCGTCAGACGACCGTCAGGCGCACCGGTACGTTGTTGCGCGTCGCGTTCGAATACGGGCACACGTGGTGCGCCTTTTCGACCAGCGCTTGCGCGTCGGCCTTGTCGAGCCCCGGCAGCGACACGCGCAGCTCGATGTCGAGCCCGAAGCCGCCTGCGTCGTTCGGCCCGATGCCCACTTCCGCCGTGACCTGCGTGTCCGCCGGCAGCGCCTTCTTGTCCTGGCCGGCGACGAATTTCATCGCGCTCAGGAAACAGGCCGAGTAACCTGCGGCAAACAGCTGCTCCGGATTCGTGCCTTCCGCGCCCGTGCCGCCGAGTTCGCGCGGCGCGGCCAGCTTCACTTCCAGCTTGTTGTCGGCGGATACCGCGCGGCCGTCGCGGCCGCCCGTGCTCGTGGCGCTGGTCTTGTACAGAATGTTCATCGTGCAGCTCCTGTCGGGAAAGGGGAGGAAAAGCGGCCCGGTCGAACGGGGTGTCGCCGGCCACGAGTAAAATATAGAACACTAATCATTAGTGCGCAAATGAAATTTTGAAGAAAAGGCCCGGCAGTGCCGGGCCGGTTTGCCGATGCTTGGCCGTCAGCGTTCGTTGGCGGCCGACAGCGCGTCGCGCAACTGGTGGAGATCGGCGCGCAGCCTGACCAGGAACTCGGGCGACTGCTGCATCGCGCAGAACAGATCGGCGGGTACCGAGCGCGCGCGCTCCTTCAGTGCGCGGCCTTCCGGTGTCACGCGCACGTTCACGACGCGTTCGTCGGCCGCGCTGCGCACGCGCTCGACGTAGCCGAGCGCCTCCAGCCGTTTCAGCAGCGGCGTGACCGTGGCCGGGTCGAGGTCCAGCCGCGCGGCGATGTCCTTCACGGCGATGTCGTCGCGCTCCCACAGCACGAGCATTGCGAGATATTGGGGATAGGTCAGCGACAGCTTGTCGAGCAGCGGCTTGTACGCCTTCGTCATCGCGTGCGAAGTCGAGTAGAGGGCGAAGCAGAGTTGCTCGTCGAGTGTCTGGGGCAGCGGGGGCGGGCGGTCCATCATTCGGGCGGCGCGTCGAACGCGCGAACAATTTGTACGCAAATCATTTTGCGCGCAAAAGATCGGGATGAACAGGGGG